>NZ_JAWJTF010000033.1:0-81322 GCF_048836525.1 Nostoc sp. CALU 546 | reverse complement strand
GGGATCTAAAACTTTTGATACTGACAAAAGGACTTTTAAAACATCCTCTTAGCATTCTTGTAGAGTAACCGCGAATTCCATTCGCTCTGGCTTTTTAAGCACCATTTTAAATCATGCAATCACGATTATGTTTATCAAGTAACATACTAAAAATTAATATTTGCTTTATAAATAACCACTTTGGTTTTTAACTTGACTTATATTTAAAAATAACCAAAAACTTTGACTAAATTATGATGTTTGTCTGAGAAAATATACTTATGACTATTCAATTTATCTATGTATTCATTGAATTGTGATTTACTAGACAACAGATTTTCATTGTTAACTTAATTCAGCACAAACTTATGGCTAACACGTAGATAACAAAATATCCCATACATTTATAGAGTCATAAATTATACTTTTTTGCTTAATTTTATTCAAGTTAACATCAGTAATTGTGGATGTTTGTTTATGAAATAACTTTAAAGAAATGATTTAGTTTCTGTAAAATATGCTAGTATTTTTATTAATTCAATGCTTTAAAGTAGTTAAACAAACTAGTTATTTAATTGAGATTTTTAAATTAAAAATAACTAAAGATAACTGCTTTGTCATTACCTTGTGACCGTTTCATTACTTGTTCAAGTTACATAAATTCGGATTCAAGGTGGTGTCTTTTGTGTAACAAGCTTGTCAACTTTCCTGGTTTAAATAGCATAAAATATATTATCCCGGACGTTGAAACTGGCTATGACATTGAACAAGATGCAGAACGTTGTCATTCACAACAGCTATGTTGCTGTGGTTAGCCTAGATAATCAAATGCTTTTGGGTGAAAAAACGTTTCTGTTCTCTTAGCTACTCCTCAGTTCCCATCACTCCAGTAGGATACCATTACTCAAAATCTTTACCATTACAAATGGATTAAATTCACTGGTCAAGCAGCTATTACACTCCAAAACTATTTTACCAGTTTTAACAACGTCTTTGACCTATTGCCACAATTTCAAGAGTCTAGCGTTGGATAACATTTTTGTGCGATGTCTACGATGGACTACGCCTACGCAGTGTGCCAAAGCCGCCTGGAAACATAAGGCTTTACCTGGCATAATTCGTAATTCGTAATTACTTTTTCGCCAGGATTTCATATCTGTTAACTGCTTACAAAACGAGAGCTTTTCATTATTTAGTAGGCAACAGAAATTACTGTAGCTACACAATTCACAGTACTAACTATGCCCTATGTCTGCTTATTCAATTGATACTGCCTTAACGGAGTTAGAGAGCCTGATAACTAATTGTGAACAGGCTGTGATTAAGTCTATCGAGGGAAAAAAAATGAAATCGGATAAATCAGTGTCAATCAACAAAATTAACAGACAATTACAACACAATCCTATCGCCATTGTTGGAATGGCTTCTTTATTACCTCAAGCTAGAAATTTGCGGGAATACTGGCAAAATATTGTAAACAAAATTGATTGTATTACTGATGTTCCTTCCACTCACTGGAGCGTCGAAGATTATTACGATCCAAATCCTAGAACCACTGAAGATAAAACCTATTGTAAAAGAGGCGGGTTTCTTCCAGAGGTAGATTTTAACCCGATGGAATTTGGCATCCCACCTAGCATTTTGGAAGTCACAGACGTATCGCAACTATTAAGTTTAGTGGTTGCGAAAGAAGCGATGGAAGATGCTGGCTATGGCGAAAAACGTGAGTTTAACCGCGAAATGGTTGGGGTAATCTTAGGCGTGGCTATGGCCAAGCAGTTAGGAATGCCACTTTCAGCAAGATTGGAATATCCGATTTGGGAAAAAGCGCTTAAAAGCAGTGGTTTATCTGACGAAGATACTAAAAAAATCGTCGATAAAATCAAAAGCGCTTATGTGAAATGGGATGAGAATGCTTTCCCTGGAATGTTAGCGAACGTAGTCGCGGGTAGAATTGCCAATCGCCTAAATTTTGGCGGAATGAATTGTGTAGTTGATGCCGCTTGCGCTAGTTCCTTTGGTGCTTTAAAAATGGCAATTAGCGAACTAGTTGAGCATCGCTCTGACATGATGCTGACTGGTGGTGTTGATACCGATAACACCATCATGGCTTACATCTCATTCAGCAAAACACCGGCGGTTTCTCCTAGTGAAAATGTCAAACCTTTCGATGCTAAATCTGATGGGATGATGCTGGGTGAAGGTATCGGGATGATTGTCCTCAAACGGTTAGAAGATGCTGAACGGGACAACGATAAAATATATGCCGTAATTAAAGGTATTGGTACTTCCAGCGATGGACGTTACAAGAGCATTTATGCTCCCCGCAAAGAAGGCCAAGTTAAAGCCTTAGAACGTGCTTATGAAGATGCCGGCTTCTCTCCCGCTACCGTTGGTTTGATGGAAGCACATGGCACTGGTACAATGGCTGGAGATCCGACAGAATTCGGTTCTTTAAAAGACTTCTTTGATGTCCATGATGATAAAAAGCAGCATATCGCTTTGGGTAGTGTGAAATCGCAAATCGGACACACAAAAGCGGCTGCGGGTGCGGCGAGTTTGATTAAAACTGCTTTGGCTTTACATCACAAAGTATTGCCGCCGACAATTAACATCACTGAGCCAAATCCCAAACTCAACATTAAAAATTCATCCTTTTATTTGAATACCGAAACTAGACCTTGGATTCGTCCAGAAGGTGAAGCACCAAGACGCGCAGGTGTAAGTTCCTTTGGATTTGGCGGAACCAACTATCACGTTGTTTTGGAAGAATATGAAGCTGACCAAAACGCCGCCTACCGCTTACACAGTGGTGCTAGTGAAGTGTTGTTGTTTGCTCCTACAGTAGAGCAATTGTTGAGCAAGTCGGAAGAGATTTTAGGTAAGTTGCGATCGCCTGAAGCACCTACACACTATTCACAATTAGTCAATGAGTGCAAATCACAACAGATTCCCCTCTCTGCTCCCAGATTTGGGTTTGTCGCTGAAAATCTGGAAGAAGCTTGCAAGTTTCTGCAAACTAGCATTGACTGGCTGAAACTCAAAGGGTCAGCAGCATCTTGGGAACATCCCCAAGGGATTTATTACCGCTCCTCTGGTATGGAGTTGGGCGGAAAAGTTGTCTCTCTATTTTCTGGACAAGGTTCGCAATACCTGGAGATGGGACGCGAACTGGTGATGAATTTTCCTTTGATGCGCCGTCTGCATGGTTATATGGATAGCCTGTTGCTCAAAGATAATTTGCAGCCGTTGTCAGAGATTGTTTTTCCTCATCCTGTGTTTGCAGAGGCAGAAAAAAATGTCCAAATTGCTGCCTTGCAACGCACAGAATATGCCCAACCAGCCATCGGGGTGTTGAGTGCAGGGATGTACAGCATATTGCAACAAGCTGGGTTTAAGTCAGATTTTGTGGCGGGACATAGCTTTGGTGAATTAACCGCACTATGGGCTGCGGGAGTTTTGAGTACAGAAGATTACTTGTTCTTAGTGAAAGCTAGGGGTCAAGCAATGGCTGCACCCGAAGACCCAGATCATGATGCGGGTAGTATGTTGGCTGTCAAAGAAGACATCAGCAAAGTAGAAGCAGTGCTGAGACATTTTCCCCAAGTTGCGATCGCTAATCAAAATTCTCCCACTCAATTTGTCTTGGCTGGGCCTACCGCAGAAATAGCGAGAATCAAAGAGGCTTTACACGAGAAAGGATATACGGCTGTATTGTTACCTGTTTCCGCAGCGTTCCATACACCGCTAATCGCCTTTGCTCAGAAATCCTTTGCGATCGCAACTAAGTCTGTTAAATTCCAAAGTCCCAAAATCCCTGTTTACAGCAACGTTACCAGTAAGCAGTATCCCAAGGAAGCCCAAGGTATTCAAAAGATTCTGGAAACGCACCTTTCCAACTCAGTGCTGTTTAAGCAGGAAATTGAAAATATCTATGCGGCGGGTGGTACTTGCTTTGTGGAATTTGGGCCGAGGAGAATTCTTAGCAACTTAGTGAAAGAGATTCTTGGCGATCGCCCACATATTACCGTATCTTTGAACCCCAGCACTCAAAAGAATAGCGATCGCTCTTTGCGCGAAGCAGTTGTGCAGTTGCGGGTGATTGGTTTGACTTTAAATAACCTCGATCCTTACCAACTTCCCCAAACTATTCCCCCAATTGAGACGAAGAAGACATTAAATGTTCGTTTAAACGGCATCAATTATAGATCCGAAAAAACGAAAAATGCCTTCGCTCTAGCTTTACAGGATGGGCATAAAGTCACATTACCTACTCCTGAATCTTTTGAAACTGTGGCTCCTTTATTTAGCAGCCCAGGTGTGACTCCAACTCTCGCAGCGATCGAGACTAACGGACATAAAAAACTTACCCCAGCAATGAACGGTGTGACTGCTACTATCATCGCCCAGCCAGAGCAACAGATGAATCCTGTTACCCTGTCACAACCAGCCCAGGAATCTAAGATGCAACCAACACCAGAAAAACTTACAAATTACGAACAACTTTTAGCAAGTTTAGAATATCTCCTGACACAGTTCCAGGAAAATCAAGCCGAGAATTTACAAGTTCACGGTACTTATCTCAACCATCAAATGGAATACGCTAAAGCGTTTTTCCAACTAATGCAGCAGCAGAATTCCTTGTTGAGTGAAAGTAAATCAACAGCCGAAACTGCCAAAATGAAGCTAGTTGTCATGGAAAGCCTAGAGCGTAGCATGATGCAGTTTCATTCCCAACAAGGTGAAACTCTACGCATCCATGAGCAATATCTTCAAGAGCAGTTGGAATATACTAAGAGCTTTTTCCAACTAATACAGCAAGAATATTCTCAAATCATCTCAGGTGAGGGAGTAACGCAATTAACAGAGAAACTCAGCAATTTCACTCCGTTCACCACAGAAACAACTGTTAGTGATGCACCTACCAAGATAGTAGAAAGCCAGCCTTTGCCTGTAGCTGTTACCCAAGAACCTCTCCCGGCTGCTGTAGAGCCTGTAGTTGAAACTTCTTACTCTCCACTTCCCACTCCCCATTTTGCCACTGTCGAGACAGTCGAGCCTGTAGTTGCGCCACCTGTCCCAGTAGTAGAAGAACCCCAAGCTGAGGTTGTAGTCAAAATTAGCTCACCCCCAGTCAAGGAAGTTGTTGCAGAACCAGCACCCACAACTGCTGCACCTGTATCTGGCGCAACCATCGATATTGTTGACTTGGATAAAAATCTTTTAGCCATCACCAGCGACAAGACCGGCTACCCAGTCGAAATGCTGGAAATGGACATGGATATGGAGGCTGATTTAGGGATTGACTCCATCAAACGGGTGGAAATCTTAGGGGCGCTACAAGAGATGTACCCCAACCTACCCAAGCCCAATTTAGAAGAACTGTCAGAAAAACGCACCATCGGTCAAGTTGTAGAGTATCTGCAATCCCATGCTTCCAAAGGTGTTTCGATAGAAATTGCAGTTCACGAAGTGCAACAAGTAACTGAGATTCCAGTAGAGACTGCACCAGTAGTTGAGGTAGTTACTACACCGGAAGTAAGCGTAGTTGTTGCATTCACTCCAGAACCAGAAGTTGCTCCTTCTACAAGTGATGAATTTGCAAACTTAGGTGAAACCCTGTTAGCCATCACCAGCGATAAAACTGGTTATCCAGTGGAGATGCTGGAACTGGAAATGGACATGGAAGCCGACTTGGGGATTGACTCGATTAAACGGGTAGAAATCTTAGGGGCGATGCAAGAAACGTACCCCAACTTACCCAAACCAAATATCGAAGAACTCGGCGATCTCCGCACCATCGGTCAAATAGTCGATTACCTACAGCAGTTGGCTGGAGGTGAAAAAAAAAAGTCTGAGCCTGAGTTTGTCCAACAACCACCGGAACTAGAGCATACTATCCAGCGCCATCCGGTCAAACTCAGAAGCCTAGCACAGCCCGATTATTTGGATTTCAAGTTACCAGAGGGACACATCAGTTTAATTACCGATGATGGTTCCCTCACCACTTACAAATTAGCTGAATCCCTAATCG
Source organism: Nostoc sp. CALU 546 (assembly GCF_048836525.1). Lineage (NCBI taxonomy): Bacteria > Bacillati > Cyanobacteriota > Cyanophyceae > Nostocales > Nostocaceae > Nostoc > Nostoc sp. CALU 546. The sequence continues at coordinate 75,309 of NZ_JAWJTF010000033.1, read as the reverse complement.
AGAAAGGCTGGAAAGTAGTAGTTATCAGCTTTCCCCAATCGCTTCTCGTCCAGCAAGCGCCCCTACCCACAGGAGTAACCCGCGTCACCTTAGCAAACTTGAGTGAAGAACATCTTCAACAACAATTGCAAGCGATCGCATCTCACTGTGGAGCAATCGGGGCCTTCATCCACCTACATCCAATGTTTGTAGGAAATCACACCGGAAGTATTTCTTATAACGAATCAGAAAAGGCGATCGTCAAGCACGTATTTTTGATGGCGAAACACCTCAAACCCTCTCTAAACGAAGCTGCAAAGCATGGACGTAGTTGTTTCTGCACAGTTGCTCACCTTGATGGAGCCTTCGGTTTAGAGTACAAAGTCAACTTCGGTGCGATCGGCGCTGGTTTGTTCGGATTAAGCAAAACTCTGAGATGGGAATGGCCAAAGGTATTTACTCGTGCGATCGACCTAAGCCCCAGACTTGACGCTAAACAGTCAGTACAAAACATCATCGCTGAACTTCACGACCCCAACCTTTATATAAGTGAAGTTGGCTACGGCTCACAAGGACGAGTCACCATTATCGCTGATTAAAAACCAGATTAACGCCGTGTGCAACTTTCTCTCGAACCTAACCCCCAACCCCTTCCCTACAAGGGAAGGGGAGTAAGAATCAAAGCCTCTCTCCCTGTGGCTACGGTCGAATTACCCCCCTTAATCCCCCCTTGGAAAGGGGGGAAAAAAGAAATCTAGTTCCCTCCCCTTTACAAGGGGAGGGTTAGGGTGGGGTAAAACCCTGGTTAATCAGCTACTTCAGACTTGTGTGTACACCGTAGTCCTGTAGGGGAGAGGAATGGAAGCGAGGGTTTCAAGAATAAGTTACACATCAAACCCAATTTATGCAGGTATTCACGAGGATTTATGACACAAACAGCCCAGCTTAGTCCATCATCTGTCTTTGTCGTGAGCGGCGGTGCAAAAGGGATTACGGCTGAGTGTACTATCAGATTAGCCCAACAGCAACCCTGCAAATTCATCCTCCTCGGTCGCTCCGAACTATTAGAAACCGAGCCAGATTATGCTCAAAATTCTGATGAATCCGCATTGAAAAAATGCATCATGGAAAATCTTCTTTCTCAAGGAGAGAAGCCCACACCCATGAATGTGCAAAAAATATATAACAAAATTACCTCCAGCCGCGAAATTAAAAAGACTCTAGCAGCAATTGAAAAAACTGGAGCTAAAGCAGAATATATCAGCGTCGATGTCACAGATACGCCAGCTTTACAAGAAAAACTTGCTACTGCTGTGCAACATCTCGGCCCAATTACCGGAATCATCCACGGCGCTGGAAACTTAGCTGATAAGTTAATAGAAAAGAAAACAGAAGAGGATTTTGAAAAAGTTTACACCGCTAAAGTTCAAGGTTTAGAAAACCTGCTAACTTGCGTTAACCCTAATCAACTTCAGCATTTAGTTTTGTTTTCTTCAGTCACAGGCTTTTACGGAAATCCTGGACAATCTGATTATGCGATCGCAAATGAAATTCTGAACAAATCAGCCCATATATTTAAGCAAAGTTATCCCTCATGTCATGTAGTCGCTATCAACTGGGGCGCTTGGGATAGTGGGATGGTGACAGCAGAATTAAAGAAGATTTTTCAAGAGCGAAAAATTGAAATAATTCCCATTGCAGTCGGAGCGCAAATGCTCGTGAAAGAAATGGATAATACCAATCACGCAACTGCACAAGTTGTTATTGGTAGCCCGCTTGTTCCCCTGGCGGCAGAGTTAGATTCAGAACTACGAACCTATCGTATTCGTCGCCAAATGACATTGGAGGCTAATCCATTTTTACACGATCATACGATTGCTGGTTCTCCAGTTTTACCAGCAACTTGTGCAATGACTTGGATTATCAATGCTTCTGAACAATTATATCCCGGTTATCGGTTGTTTAATTACCAAGATTTTAAAGTTTTGAAGGGGATTACTTTTAATGACACATTAGCGAAAGAACATCTTTTAGAAATAGAAGAAATTTCTAAAGTTAATCTTGAAAGAATCGAACTTAAAGCCAAAATTTCGAGTAAAAATCCAGAAGGGAGAATCCATTTTCATTTTAGCGCTCAACTCAATCTCCAGCGAGAAATCCCAGATGCACCTATTTATGAATCTCTCAATCTCGAACCAGATAATATCATTACTGCGACAGGAAAAGCTTTTTACCAAAATGGTGGGGCGACATTATTTCACGGCCCCGGTTTTCAAGAAGTTAAGAGAGTTTTAAACATCAGTCCTGAAAGAATCACTACAGAATGTCTTTGGCCAGAACTCACCGCACAGGAACAAGGACAATTCCCCGTCCAATGGGTAAATCCTTACACCACTGACTTGAGTATGCACGCTTTATGGATTTGGACACAACACTTTCATGAAGAAGGTTGTTTACCTGGAAAAGTAGAGAAATTTGAACAGTTTGAAGCGATACCACATAACGAAACATTTTACGTTTCTTGTGAAGTACTAGCTAAGACACCAAGCAGTGCGATCGCAAACTTTATCATACACGACCGCCAAGGTAAAATCTATTCACGAATGCTCGGCGCTCATGCCATTATTTGGTCAATGAAAATGCTCAGAAGCTAGTAATCTGTCAAGTTTAAAGTTCGTAGTAAGGACTTTAGTCCTTCTTAATATAAGCACTTTAGTGCTTACTACAAACTATCAAAATCTTAGGATTGCTAGAACTTGCCTCGTTTAAAGTTTGGGGAACAGCGTAAATCCTGCCTTTTAATTATCTCTTGCTAAATACCCAAACTCGGAGCATATAAATCGTGGAAAAAATAGCCATCATCGCATTATCATGCCTATTCCCCGATGCAAATAATCCTGAAGAATACTGGCAAAACATCGTTAATCAAAAAGATTCGACATCCTCTGCAACCGTCGAAGAAATCGGAGTAGATCCGACAATATTTCACAATCCAGTTAAAGGTACACCAGACAAAACCTATTCCCTCAAAGGCGGTTACATCCGCAACTTCCAGTTTAACCCCTCCGAGTACAATCTACCATCAGAATTTGTTGCTGGTTTAGATAACACCTTCAAATGGTCATTGTATGCCGCTAAACAAGCAATTGAACAAAGTGGTTATTGGGGTAATCAAACTGTTCTGGCAAAATGTGGCGTAATTTTAGGTAATTTGTCATTCCCAACAAAATTATCTAATCAATTATTCTCGCCAATTTACCAGCAAGCTATTAATCCTGCTGTCAGAGAACTTTTGCAGCATGAAGACTTTGATTTAGCTACTTTACCAAGTGCAACCAAAGCATCTTTATACAATGCGATGATATCTGGTTTACCAGCATCTATCGTTGCTCAAGCTCTATCTCTATCTCAGATTAATTTATGTCTGGATGCTGCTTGCTCGTCATCATTTTATGCCATTAAACTAGCATCTCATTACTTATGGTCACACAAAGCTGATGTCATGTTAGCTGGAGCCATCAGTTGTGCAGATTCCCTATTCGTGCGGATGTTATTTTCCGGCGTTCAAGGGTATGCAGAAAACGGTATTAGCCGCCCCTTAGATAAATCCTCTAGAGGGCTAATTCCCGCCGACGGTGTTGGAATGGTAATGCTGAAGAGATATTCTGATGCCGTTAGAGATGGCGACAATATTCTCGCTACCATCTGCGGTAATGGACTATCGAATGATGGTAAAGGTAAACATTTACTCAGTCCAAATCCTAAAGGACAAGTCCTAGCTTTTGAACGAGCCTATAATGAGGCGAAATTTAGTCCTAAAACCATCGATTACCTAGAGTGTCATGCCACTGGCACATTGCTAGGAGATACAACCGAATTTAACTCCATCGAAACATTCTTTGGTCAAAACCAAGCCGCGCCTCTGGTGGGTTCTGCCAAAGCCAATACTGGTCACTTGTTAACTGCTGCTGGCATGGTTGGCTTGACTAAAGTGATTTTGAGTATGTCTCATGGTGTAATTCCAGCAACCATGAATGTTTCGGAACCTTTAACATCAGAAAAAGGTACAATTTCCGCCGATAAAATTGTTAGAACAGCTACGACATGGCCGAATAATAACGCACCAATTAAACGGGCGGCTATCAGTGCTTTTGGTTTTGGCGGCACTAATTCTCATCTGATTTTAGAACAAGGGAGTACAACAGAATCAGTTGAATCAACTCCGCCTGTTCCACCTACCAAAGTCGCCATTGTCGGCATGGATGCCTTTTTTGGTAACTGCAATGGCTTAGATGCTTTTGAACGCAGTATTTATGATGGAACACAGCATTTTACTTCTCTACCGCCTCAAAGATGGCACGGGATAGAAAATCAAGAAAGTGTCCTCAAAGAATACGGTTTAACAGACGGGAAAGCACCAGTAGGAGCATACATCAAGGATTTTGAAATCGATACTTTATCGTGCAAAATCCCACCGAATGAGATAGAGAAATTAAACCCACAACAATTGTTGCTCCTGAAAGTTAGCGATCGCGCCGTGAAAGATGCGAAACTACAGGAGGGTGGCAATGTGGCAGTGATTGTCGCCGCCGAGACAGAATTCTCTGTGCATCAGCTACAGCAAAGATGGAATCTATCTTGGCAAGTTAAGGACGGCTTACTCAACCAAGGAATTTCTCTACCTGCTGAACAGCTGGCGCAACTGGAAACCATCGTTAAAGATAGCATTCACCAACCTGTAGAAATCGGCGAATATGTAAGTCACATCGCCAACATCATGGCGAGTCGAATTTCTGCTTTGTGGAATTTCACTGGCCCTGCATTCACCGTCAGCGCTGGCGAAAATTCCGCCCTCAAAGCGTTGGAAGTTGCCCAAATGCTACTCGCTACGGGAGAAGTAGACGCGGTGGTTGTGGGTGCGGTAGATTTAGCCGGTGGTGTAGAAAACGTCTTGTTCCGCAGCCAATTTGCCCCAATTAATACGGGTGTCAATACGTTGGGTTACGACCAACAAGCTAATGGCTGGACGGTTGGCGAAGGTGCGGGTGCTGTTGTCCTCAAGCGCTACGAAGCTGCTAAGGAAGATAATGAACGCATCTATGCAGTAATTGATGCCATGAGTTTCGCACAAGGTAATTCTACTTTGAGTGATGCTTTGGTAAAACCTGATGCTTCAGCTATCAGCAATGTCTGCAAACAAGCTTTCGAGATGGCGGAGATTCAACCCACAGAAGTTAACTATGTGGAAGTCTTCGGTAGTGGCGTTCCCCAGGAGGATGAAGCCGAAATCACAGGTTTATTGCAAGCTTATCCGAAAGTGGGCAATGGTTTGCACTGTGCATTGGGCAGCGTCAAAGCCAATATCGGCCACACCTATACAGCATCGGGAATTGCTAGCTTAATCAAAACCGCTCTCTGTCTTTATTACAGGTATATTCCCGCCACACCCAAATGGTCTGGTGTCAAAACACCGCAAGTATGGGAAGGTAGCCCCTTCTATGTGGCAATGGAATCAAGACCTTGGTTTGTCGATAAAGGCGGCACACGCAGAATAGCAGCAATTAATAGCATGGGTATAGATGGCAGTTACGCCCATTTAATCTTGTCGGAAGAACCCAGCCAAGAGGAACGCGACAACAGATATTTGCAACAAATGCCTTTTCATCTGTTTCCTATCGCAGTTAGCGATCGCACCACCATCTCCGATCTTCTCAACAATCTCCAAAATACCATAGAAGCGAGTTCTTCTTTATCAGCTACCGCCAGCGAGATATTCGCTACTTTTCAACAGCATTCTAATCCAAAATACGTCTTATCAATCACAGGACGTAACACAAAAGATTTACTCAAAGAAATTGAATCTGCCCGCAAAGGTATAAATAATGCCTTTGAAAACGGCACAGATTGGCAAACACCACTAGGTAGTTATTTCACAGCGAAACCATTAGGTAAAACTGGAGCAGTTGCTTACGTTTATCCCGCAGCAGTCAATTCTTACATTGGTATTGGTCGTACTGTTTTTCGCTTATTTCCGAAAGTATTCGAGGACTTAAAAAGTAACAATCTCTACAATCGGGCTGCCGATGTCGAAAAGTTAGTTTACCCCAGAAGCTTACCTAAATTAACAACCAGGCAATTAGAAACTCTTGAAAAGCAATTGTTAGATGATTCCCTAGCAATGTTTGAAAGTGAAATCGCCTTTGCTAGATACATGACGGCAATTTTCCGAGATGATTTTAAAGTCAAGCCGCAATCTGTATTTGGGTATAGCTTGGGCGAAACTAGTATGATGGTTGCCCAAGGAGTTTGGAGTGATTTTGAGGGCGGAAGTAACACTTTAAACTCATCACCTCTATTTGGCGATAAGTTATCTGGGCCGAAAAATGCAGTGCGTGAATATTGGGGATTAACCGATTCACCAAACAACAATCTTTGGAATACCTATGTTCTCATGGCTACTCCATCGCAAGTTAGAGAATGCCTGAAACATGAGAATCGCGTCTACTTAACTCAAATCAACACACCAGAAGAAGTATTAATTGCAGGTGATGATGCCGCTTGTAAGCGAGTGATTGCAACTTTAGGTTGCAATGCGTTCCCCGCTCCCTTCGACCATGTGATACATTGTGAAGCGATGCGATCGCAGTACGAAGAAATCAAGAAGGTAAACACCTTACCATCGCAAAATCTTCCAGGTATTATTTTTTATTCTGCCGCCGATTATCAACCAATTACACTTGATAGCGATACCATTGCTCACAACATCGCCAAAGGATTGTGCCAAGAACTTGATTTTCCGCAATTAGTTAATCGTGTCTACGGTGATGGAGTCAAAATATTTCTAGAAGCAGGCGCGGGTAATGTCTGTTCGCGATGGATTGACAAAATTCTCGGCAACCAAGAACATATCACAGTCTCTCTAAATCGTAGAGGCATGGATGACCATGCTGCAATGGTCAAAGCATTAGCAAAACTACTCAGTCATCAGGTGAATGTCGATTTATCACCGTTGTACAACAAAGCTCAAGGAACCGCTAATTCAAATAAAGCAACATTGAGAACAGTTACCTTGGGTGGGAAAGCAATCGCTGCTACAATTTTGAGTGAAGAAAATCGCCAGATTGTTAAAGATTTGGTTGAGGATATTAAATGCGATCGCTTCAAAATACAGCATCCAGATATACCTAACATCCAGCAATCTGAAATCACAGATTATCTTAACACTTCCAACCAAATAACCCAAGAAGAAAATTACTCCCCTAACATCTTGCCTCAGCCAGAAGAAGTAAAACCGAAAAATATCATTGATAACGTTTTTGAACCGAAAGAACAATTACAATCTTCTGAGTCAAGCGCAATTAGACAGCCAATTCCTCTTTCTTCTGCACCTGTCATAACTCGAAAAATTAGTAGCATCATCAGCATGTTCGATTTAAATAAGACCCAGTATCAAAAGCTCAATGCTAATAATTCAAAGATAACTAAAGCACACACAGCCTTCTTACAAGCTAGACAAGATTACAGTCAGCAAATGAGCGAAATCATTCAATTGCAACTAGCTTGCGCCCAAAACTTACTTAACGACGAATCTTGACATAAGTCTACATACTTCAACCGTCAATAACCTTGGGTAAGGGGAAAGGTGGATTGATAAAAGGAAAATATTTCTTCCCCATTCCCTATTCCCCACTGCCCTTATTTAATAATTGTAATCCGAGGGATAACTGCCGTGACAACCGTAGATACGGTACTAAGTAAACACGATAATGGCCTTAATTTTTCTTCCTGGTCATATAACAAAAACCAGGTTTGGAAAGGTTCTTTAGAAACTGTATCTTTTGAGAAACAAACCATCAAAGATAAATTGATGGTGTTAAATAAACCCTGCTACATCGTGAAAGTTGCCGGAAAAATCGGTGTCACAAACGAGGGGTATTTATGCCCTGGTGATAATGGCACAACAGCACAAGTAGAACTGCTAACATTTGCAGCTCCAATCCGCATTCAACAGTTTGGAGATCCCAATTTTCTCTCCTCTCATGGAGTAAAATATGCTTACGTTACAGGTGCAATGGCTGGCGGAATTGCTTCCGAAGAAATGGTCATTGCACTCGGAAAAGAGCAAATTTTGAGTTCCTTTGGTGCAGGTGGTTTAACTCCAGAACGTTTGGAAGCAGCCATCAATCGCATCCAACAAGCTTTACCTCAAGGGCCCTACGCATTTAATTTAATTCACAGCCCCAACGAACCTGCGATTGAACGCCGCGCAGTGGATTTATACCTCAAATATCAAGTGAGAACAGTAGAAGCATCTGCATTTCTCGACTTGACACCCAACATTGTTTATTACCGTGTTGCTGGATTGAGCTTAAATAGCGCCAATCAAATTGAAATCAAAAATAAAGTCATTGCCAAAATTTCTCGTCGAGAAGTTGCGACTAAATTTTTGCAACCAGCACCAGCAAGAATTCTCAAAGAACTTCTTCAACAAGGGTTAATTACCGAGTTACAAGCAACCCTTGCAACTAAAGTTCCGATGGCTGATGATATTACCGTCGAGGCTGATTCTGGAGGTCATACAGATAACCGTCCCCTTGTTTGTTTGCTGCCTTCTGTTATTGCCTTGCGTGATGAAATTCAAGCCCAATATCATTACCAAACACCGATTCTAATCGGCGTTGCAGGGGGAATTGGAACACCACAATCAGCATTAGCAGCTTTCATGATGGGTGCTGCTTATATAATGACTGGTTCCATTAATCAGTCATGTGTTGAATCTGGGGCTTGTGAACATACCAAAAAGTTACTAGCCCAAGCAGAAATGGCTGATATGATAATGGCCCCAGCAGCAGATATGTTTGAAATGGGAGTCAAATTGCAAGTTCTCAAACGGGGTACAATGTTCCCCATGCGAGCGCAGAAATTATTTGAACTCTATCGCGCTTATGATTCCATTGAAAGCATCCCTTTGGCAGAAAGAGAGAAATTAGAAAAACAAGTTTTTCGTAAAACTATTGCCGAAGTATGGGAAGGAACTGCGGCTTATTTGTCCCAAAAGAATCCTGAAAAACTTGGGAAAGCAGTCAATAATCCTAAACTGAAAATGGCGTTGATTTTCCGTTGGTATTTAGGATTATCTTCTCGCTGGTCTAGTTCTGGTGAAAAAGGTAGAGAAGTCGATTATCAAATTTGGTGTGGCCCGGCAATGGGCGGTTTCAATGACTGGGTACGCGGTTCTTATTTGTCTGAACCAAATAATCGTCAGGTAGTTGATGTTGCTAATCAAATTATGACTGGTGCAGCCTTTTTGTACCGCGTCCAAAATTTGAAAATTCAAGGGCTGCAAACTTCCGATTATTACAGTCAATATCACCCTGTTCGTTCTACATCCTTGTTGGAGATTTAAAAATGACTATAAAACAGTCTTTCACAGCAGACGATATTCAAAGATTTTTGGTATCTAACTTAGCTAAGTTGCTAGGAGTTGCAACTGATGAAATAGATGTCAAAGAACATTTAGAAAACTATGGGTTGGATTCAGCCCAAGCAATGATTCTAGTCAGTAACTTAGAAAAGTTGCTCGGATTTCAGCCCTCTCCATTGCTGCTGTGGCATTACCCAAATATTGAAGCTCTTTCACAGCGTTTAGCTGAAGAAGTGCAAGATGGTTCACCAGTTCAAGATACAAAGGTAGTAGCCTCTAATGCCAACACTGCACCCACTGTTCTAGATTTAGGTGCTGAGGCTGTTCTTGATCCTACCATCCATCCTGGTGCGGCATCTAATGTGCTTGTGGGTGAACCCAAGAACATCTTTTTAACTGGTGGAACGGGCTTTTTAGGAGCCTTTATCATCCGGGAATTGCTACAAGAAACCAATGCGGATATCTATTGCTTGGTGCGTGCTGCTAATGCCGAAGAAGGCAAAAGCAAGCTCCAAAAAAACCTGGAACAGTATGCCATTTGGCAGGAAGAATTTAACTCCAGAATTATTCCGATTGTCGGCGATTTATCTCAGCCATTGTTAGGTATTGGTTCAGAACAGTTTCAAATTTTAGCTGCCAATATTGATACTATATATCATAGTGCTGCTTTATTGAATTATGTTTTCCCATACTCTGCACTGAAAGCAGCCAATGTTTTAGGAACTCAAGAAGTTTTGAGATTGGCTTGTCAAATTAAAGTCAAGCCTGTACATTACGTTTCCAGTGTTGCTGTTTTTGAATCTACTGCTTATGCTGGCAAGGTTGTTAAAGAACAGGATGAATTCAATCATTGGGAAGGTATTTATCTTGGTTACTCACAAACTAAATGGGTAGCTGAAAAGTTAGTTAAAATTGCTCGTGACCGTGGGCTTCCTGTAACTATCCACAGACCACCGCTGATTTCAGGTGATAGCAAAACAGGTATTTGTAACACACATGACTTTATCAACTTGATGACCAAGGGCTGTCTACAAATGGGATATTTCCCTGATGTAGATTATATGTTGGATATGTCACCTGTGGACTATGTAAGTAAAGCCATTGTTTATCTATCACGCCAAAAAGAATCCATAGGTAAAGCTTTCAATTTACAACATCCCCAACCCGCCTCTTTGAAAATGCTCGTTGAGTGGATACGCTCTTTTGGTTATTCAGTTGAGATGATTCCTTACGAAAAATGGCAATCTGAGTTAATCAATAATGTCACTTCTGCTGACAATCCTTTGTACACTCTGCGGCCATTTTTATTGGAACGTTGGTCTGATGAACAACTGACTATTCCTGATTTGTATTTACAAGCTAGAAGACCCCATATTAGCTGCCAAGATACTCTTCATGCATTGGCAGGTAGTTCTATTGCTTGTCCTCCCATTGACTCTCAATTGTTTATGACTTATACTTCCTACTTGATTCAAAGCGGCTTCTTGAATCTCGCTTAGAAATTCACAACTTGCGTAGGATGTGTTAGGAACGTAACGTATTATCCCGGATACTTTCGGTGCGTTACGGAAGCCTTAACACACCCTACAAATACAACAAAACAAGTTTATTCAGTCGATGTTTTTTAAAACTCAGTACTGCTGAATAGTTAATATTTCAGATGCCAGCAACAACTTATATACCAACAGTGGCAATATAATTGCCCTGTTTTTTTATGCTCAATCATGTAAATATTTAGTATTCACCCCTTGACAGAAGCAATTGAGGATAGAATGGTTAATGTCGGGCATAAAGTTTGATTTTACCTGCTGGCTTTTGTGAGTGATTAAAAGCCTTATGCTAGTAATCTGAAATAACCGAACTTATTTAATGCCCAACTTCTTCGATGCATAAGTCCTAAATTTGCGTTTGGACTGCTACATCTATCCAATGCACTAAACAAGCATTTGAAAGAGTAATAACTCAAGATATTTCTTGTAGGTTGAGATATTACGCGTACTTAATTGTAGAACGAGAACCACTGTAAATGCAACGCAGCTTGATCAAGTTGAATTCACCAATATTCTTAAATGAACACAACACTTCAAAGACAGAGCAAACAAACTGCTCTTATTACCGGGGCAGCCGGTGGAATTGGCTACGAATTAGCATGTATTTTTGCTGCTCATGATTACAATCTGGTCTTAGTAGACAGAAACGGGCCAAAGCTAGTAGAAATTGCAGTTCAATTCCAAAAAAAATTTGGAATTTTTGTCAAGGCTATTGTTAAGGATTTATCTATATCAACGGCTCCTGAAGAAATTTTTACAGAGTTACAAAAAGCCGATATTAATGTTGATGTGCTGGTAAATAATGCCGGATTTGGTATCTATGGATTATTTCACGAAACAGACCTAGCTACTGAACTGGAAATGCTACAGGTAAATTTGGTGTGTCTCACCCATTTAACCAAGCTATTCCTGAAACACATGGTCAAGCAAGGTGAAGGTAAGATATTAAACGTCTCCTCGGCTGCGGCTTTTCAACCAGGGCCTTTGATGGCAGTTTATTTTGCTACTAAAGCTTATATCTTATCGTTTTCAGAAGCGATCGCTAATGAATTAGAAGGTACTGGTGTCACTGTGACAGTTCTTTGCCCAGGCTCAACCGCATCCGCTTTTCACGAAAGAACCGGAATGGCTGACTCTAAGCTGCTCAAGGGTAAGAGAATGATGGATGCACGAACAGTAGCAGAAGTTGGTTTTCGTGCCTTAATGAAGGGTCAAACCATTGTCATTCCTGGTTTACTCAATGCAATACTTGCAAAAAGCGTCAGATTTGTACCTAGAAATCTGGTAACAAAAATTGTGCGAAATATGCAGGAGGATAAGTAAGGGCATGGGGCATGGGGCATTGGGCATGGGGGAAGAATAACAAATGACTAATGACTAATGACTAGTATTAATACTGCCAACACTTCAAGTCCCAGCCAAAATTCTCTACCGCAACAGCAGCAACATAATTGTTTGCGGGTACTAGTTCAAATAAACTCCAGTCTTCAGTTATCTGTAACTTGGCTGGTTCTGTGGGAGTGAGCGACACTTCAATTTGCTCTAACTGGGATAGTCCGTCTCCAGTTGCTTTTAAATAAGCTTCCTTACAAGTCCAGTAACGGAAAAATATCTCTTGCTGTTGGTTAGGAGATTGCGATCGCAACATATCATATTCTCTCGGCAAAAAGAACCGTTTGGCAAGAGCTTCTAAATCAGACATCGGGCGAATATATTCTAGGTCTACACCAATTTGGCGAGTACAATTTACCGCACACAAACCTAAACCTTGGGAGTGAGACAAGTTAAACGCCAGTCCACTATCGGCAAATTTATCTGCTAATACTGGTTTCCCACGCTGTTGATAATTAAACTGTACTTGTCGGGGCTGGATATCCAAATAGCGACCTAATATAGTTCTGAGGATACCGCGACCAGCAATGAAACGCTGCCGATGTTCCTGAAAATAGAACCGTTCAGCACGAGCCGTTTCGTCACTGGAAAGAGTTGCTGCTAAACTTTGCAGTTTTGTTTCTGGTTGGTCAAGGTCTATGCGCCAGACATGAATCTCATCCGGTAGCAAAGTGAAATCCGTGGGTGCAGGTAGCCAAATATCATTAGAAGCGGTCATTGAGTCAAAAAGTCAAGGGAGTTTTACTTTAATAGTTTGTTTAATTACAACGATTATTATGGGTGGATCTAGTTTGACGCTTTAGCATTACTATATACAACTGCGCGTGTTTTTCCTAGAATCTACCATAGGTGTTGTTAGATATTAAGTCTAGCTGTAAACCTAAATACAGGTAGCCGCGATCGCTTTTGCTAGCTAAATATTATAATTTATTACTCTAGATGTACGCTCCTCAACTCCACGTTAAATCCCCTGAGAGAGAATACTTTAAAACTCTTGACAGAGAATCGCAAATTTTATTTTGGCTACAACATTAGCTATTACAGTTTTACTCAAAGCAACTAAGAGGAATGTCTGCAAGTGTTCTGACGTAGATATATCTTCACTGAGGAAAAAAGGTAAAGGGGGAAAGGGGAAAGGGGAAAGGGAACTCCATGCTTAAAAGCTCTTGTTTCAAATATGGACGCTGATTTTTATTGCACTACGTGTCGCTAAAAATCTTCTTTTAATATTTTCCATATTTAAAAATAGGGGCTTTATACCGTGTGGGAAAAGTTTTATCTTTAATTCCTTTACCCCTTCCCCCCGCCCCTTATCCCCAGAGGGGGCCCCACCTTCCCCTTTTCCCTTTTTTGGTAAATAGGTTTTCTCCAAAAGTGTTAAATCTGGAACAAAAAACCCTTGCCAAAGCTTGTTAAAAACCTATTACAACTACTTTTTTGTAGAACATAGTGAGGATGAATGATTCTTAATTTGGAGTACTTTGCCTTTTTTATACTGCTACTAGCAGCGCTGCTATCAGCAATTAGGCAAATGAGCGTTGCTTTGGATGAGTTAGATATTGCGCGTTTTACTCTCTGGACAGGTATTGCTTCTGTTCTTGCTGGTTTACCAATGATATTGTGGTAGCTTCTGGGTCAATGCCATATTCTCTATAGCAATCCTACTGAGTTGTGAAATTAGTTGTGGAGACAGGCAATAGGCAATAGGCAATAGGCAATAGGCAAGAGATTTTTTTCACGAATGATTTAGGATTGCTCTATTTTAGGCTTCCAAGCAATACGACTCCATCCGTCGAGTATCCTAGCAACTAGAATGTCGTTCTGCCTATTACTCTGTTCGTTGTTGCTCTAACCATTGTAAGACCCGATTCCATGCCCACCAAGGATCAGAATCGTTTACCTGACGCTGGCACTCTTTACTGCTCAAATAGCCAACATGGCCGCCGTACTGAGTGAGAAACAAATCTATTGCAGAATTGCGATCGCAAGCTTCTTCTAATTCCGGTATGATACTTGGGTCAAAAAGTGGGTCATCAGCGGCATATAAAATCAAAGTTGGTTTCGAGATTTGCGGCAATATTTGTAAAGCACTACTAGCTTGGTAATATGCTTCCACAGAAGGAAAACCAAGTCGCTTAATTACCAGTTCATTGTCAAAACCCCAAATACTGTTCGCCCGTTCAATCGCTTCTGGGTCAAGGCTTCCAGGATGAGCATCATGAATCCGCCATGCCAGTTTTTTTAAATTTTGGGCAATCCCTGCTTCCAAATATCTACCAAATGGCTTTGTAACTAGATAAGATAGCGATCGCTCCGAATCCAAGCTTGGACAAATCACCATACCACCGCCAATATCGCTATCTTCTAGTCCTAAATCTCCATAGTCCCTAATCACCTCACCAGCCACCTTCACCGCCCATAGCGCCAATTGCCCCCCTAAAGAATACCCTGTAAACCAAAATTTACCCGGACATCCCATTGCCTTAGCTGCGGCGGCGATGCGAACAAAATCTTCCCCCTCATACAAACCATCAGAAGTTAGAGTCGGGGACAGTTCGGCACTTTTGCCGTGGGCACGCCAATCAAATAACACAATCGCGTATCCTTGAGCGTAAGCCTTACGTCCTAGCACCCTCAAAAACCATTCCGTCTCTAACTCTCCGGTAATGCCATAAGTACCAATAATCGTGCTGTGAGCATTTTCCGGGATGGCAACCAAGCCAAAAATTGGCACACCTTGACCACCAATGAAGATTTTCTCGTGATAAGACGGTTCTGGGTCTTTAGTAGTACTTTGCCAGTTACGTTTTCCCCACAAAGCGGTGTATACAGTCATGATCACACCGTTTTGTAAAAACCAAGACGGATTGTAGGGGGGAGTATAACACATCATAGACTATAAGATTTCGTGTAATTGAGTCTTGATTTCACAGTCATTTAATCTTAATATTTATGTAAGATTTAAAAACTTTTTCATCATTGATTCAAAAATCTTTGTATCTATCAAAGGTTGTTAATTATCCTTAATAAGTAGTAATAATTTTTTAAGAATGCCGAGGATTCTTGTCATAGACGATGACCCAGCGATTTCAGAACTAGTTGCCGTCAACTTGGAAATGGCTGGCTACGATGTTAGTCAAGCTGAAGATGGCATCAAAGGTCAAGCGCTGGCTCTCCAGCTACAACCAGACTTGATCATGCTCGATTTAATGTTGCCTAGAGTAGATGGGTTCACCGTTTGCCAACGCCTGCGCCGAGACGATCGCACCTCTGAGATTCCCGTGTTAATGTTGACGGCTTTGAGCCAAACTCAGGACAAGGTGGAAGGCTTCAATGCTGGCGCAGATGACTACCTCACCAAACCTTTTGAAGTTGAAGAACTGCTAGCGCGGGTACGGGCACTTTTGCGGCGGACTGACCGGATTCCCCAAGCCGCAAAGCATAGTGAGATTCTCAACTATGGCTCATTGACCCTCGTTCCCGAAAGATTTGAGGCAATATGGTTCAATGAGACGGTGAAATTGACTCACTTGGAATTTGAGTTACTTCACTGCTTATTGCAACGCCACGGTCAAACAGTTTCTCCCAGCGAAATCCTCAGAGAAGTTTGGGGCTACGATCCTGATGATGACATAGAAACGATTCGAGTGCATATTCGCCACTTGAGAACCAAACTTGAACCAGATCCTCGCCATCCCCGCTATATCAAAACAGTGTATGGTGCTGGATACTGTCTTGAGTTACCCGGTATACCTCCATCAGTAGAAGGTGCTTCTGTAACAGTGGTGGAGTGAAATCACCCAAGCAGTACTGAGTGGTGAGTGTCCAGATTTGTAGGCTAGCACAGCTGTGCACGCCTACGAATTTTATATACTTTTGTACCAGCTTTTAAGCTATGGAACCTTTAACTACTGAGGCGATCGCATTTTTGCCTCAACTGTATTCTAAATATTCTGAATTCTAACTCCTGAATTCTGACTCCTGAATTCTGAATTCTGAATTCTGAATTCTGAATTCTGCTCTAAGTTCTACGTTTCTATTTCAGATTTATTCAAACCTGTTAACCTAGCTACCTGTTCGATTGTCATCCCAGACTCAAGTAAGTTGCGTGCAGTTTGTAATAACTGTGATTCTGCCTTGTCTGCCCTTTGGCGTTCCTTTTCTTCAGGAGTTGGCAGTAATTCTCCTAACGACATTGCCCAGCGTAACCAAGTAGCATTAATACCTTTATAATTTCCCTGCCAAAGCTGCAATGCTAACCCTAAAGATTGACTCACCAACTGATTTTGAGCATTTGCGGCAATGGGTTGATAAACTCCTTTTTCATTAGAAAAACCAGCCAAATCATCAGGGTTAAAAGGGTCATACCAGAAATATTCTGGTACACGCATTTGATTTTGATAAATCAACTTTTTGAAGTTTTTGTCTGCTTGGGCTGTGCTGTCAGAAAGTAACTCAATAACTACATCTGGTGCTTTTCCTTCTTCCCAAACTACCCAACTGCGTCGTTCTCCTTTAGGGACTCCCAACACAGCAAAAAAGTCTGGCCCTTTAAAGTCTTTGTTCCGCACCTGCGCCAGACTGTAGTAAACAAACATATTACCGCCAATAAACCCATCCTCTCGTTCTGACAACCAAGGTATCAGAGCATCTATGAGCAAGTCCATCTGGGCTTTATGGCGTGCGCTTTCCATTGGAATACCGTCATCGTAGGGTAATTCTGCTTGGGTGGGTGGGAGTTGAATATCTGGTGCAGCTAGGATAGTTTCTGACATAGCTTTTCACCTGTTGGCTGGGCGTTGCGGATATTTTTATCTTAAGCGATCGCCTCAATCTAAACCCCAAGATCGATAAAGGCGATCGCTTCATCCCGGAAAGAAGTGTGCGATCGCCTTTATAAAAACCCTAATTGCAATGCAACGTCTCTACTAATGATTGAAGACTGCGATATCCTATTTAATTTGCAAACCAGTAGAAGCAGGTTGACCGAAAGCAGAAACCACACTTTGACGCACAATACGCTTGCGAGCGCTTTTACGAGTACCTCCAGCCATCTGATACTCATAGCTATTATTACCAAATTTATAAGCTATACCACGCAAAATTTTCTCAGAATAGTCTGCCAAATCTTCTTCATTTTCAAGAATCTGGGTTAACAAGATATCAATAGTGGAGAGGGTGGTATTGTATGCTTCTAGAGATTGTCGCAGGCTTTCGATTTTTACAGTATAATCTTTGACTGACAATCCCTCTCCGACATCTAGACTTGAATTAATAGATTTAATGCTTGCTAGACGTGTTTCAGCTTTGCCAAGAATACGTGAATTACGTTTTGGTCTTGCCATAATTGTTACTCATTTTTTAAATTTACATAACTCTATAGTGGACAATTGTTTAAAAAGTTGTCATACGTAAAATTATTGATTTTTATCAATAAACTTAGAATTTCAGTAATTTACATCTACTGTTGATAACGTCAGGGCGGAAGCTGCTACAGCCTGCGCGAAACACTCAAACGTGAAGGCAGAAATTGCTACAGCCAAGGCAGAAGTTGCTACAGACTGCGCGAAACACTCAAACGTGAAGGCGGAAGTTGCTACAGTTAAGGCGGAAGTTGCTACAGCGTGCGCGAAACACTCAAACGTGAAGACAGAAGTTGCTACAGCCAAAGCAGATTGGAAATGGCTGGCTACGATGTTAGTCAAGCTGAAGACGGCATCAAAGGGCTGTAGCAGACTGACTAATTTCAGTTGGCGGCCGTTTAATTTTTCCCTCGCAGTAACCCAGGTCGTACATACTAGCAGCTTGAGAATCTTCTTCTGGTGCCAATTTAGCTTTTCCAGCCCAAGCATCAGATTTTCCTAAGTTAAACCAATCTTCATTAGTCATCCCTGAACCAAATGTGTTCTCGGTTGTTTTTGTCATTTAAGTACCTCTACCGTACTGATAAGTGACTGGTTCTGATATACCTTTACGATACCTATAATTGGGCGTGCCAATCTTGAGCTTGTTGACGGATAGACTGTAATTCTTCAGCAGACATTTTATCCAAATTCTTTAAAATAAAACTCATCCTTCCTTGAGACTGTAGTTGTTGGCGGTGTCTGTCAAGAAAATCCCAATAGAAGAAGTTGAACGGACAAGCATTTTTACCTACACGTTCCTTATGGTTATAAACACAACTTTTACAATAGTCACTCATTTTATTTATATAGTTAGCAGAAGCAGCATAGGGTTTAGATGCCAACACACCTCCATCAGCAAATAAACCCATACCAATAACATTTGTCTGCATTACCCAGTCATAAGCATCTATAAACACTGCATGGAACCAGTTTTCTACAGATTGTGGTGAAAGTCCGGCAATTAAAGCAAAATTACTCAACACCATTAACCGTTGGATATGATGAGCGTAGCCAGTGCGTTCCACTTGCCTAAGAATCTGGTGTAAACAATTCATTTCGGTTCTACTTGTCCAGAAAAAATCTGGTAGTGGTTGTGTATGGTTAAACCAATTTTTATCTGAGTAATCTGCATCTACATAGTGATAAATACCGTGCATATATTCTCGCCAACCCAACAGCTGACGAATGAAACCTTCCACACTATTTAAAGGCAATTGCTGTTGGAAGTATGCTTGTTGTACGGCTTCAATTACCTCAATTGGTTGGAGTAACCCAATATTTAAATAAGGAGAAAGTAGCGCGTGCCACATTGTTTCTTCTCCCGTTACCATTGCATCTTGATAGGGGCCAAAATTCGGTAGACGGTTTTGAATAAACCAGTCTAATACTAGAAGTGCCTGTTGACGATTTATCCCCCAGCGAAAAGGTTTTATTTCTCCATAAGTTGGGCAAGTGAGAGAATTAACTTGATCAATGACATCGAGAGTAATTTCGTCTGGTTCAAACCATTGTGCAGGTGGTGTGTTTAATTTACCTTTGGGTGGTTGACGATTTTCTTTATCTAAATTCCACTGTCCGCCGACTGGTTTATCTTTCTCCATTAAAATTTGGAAACGTCGCCTTCCTTCCCGATAAAAGTCTTCCATTAATAGACGCTTACGACCTGACGCCCAATTATTGAATTCTTCTGTACTCCACAAAAAATGATTGTTAGGAATCAAGGTAATTGTGCAAAATAGTTCTAAACTTTGAATCATTTGGGTGAACGGTAGATCATTCGGTGTCATCACCCGCAACTGAGTAATTTGATTTTCCCTAATCCATTCTTGGAGTGGTGTTTCAAAATCTTCAGCTATTTTGTATGTGACTGAATATTTTAGTTGTCGCAACTCTTGGGCAAAATGCCTCATTGCCGACCAAAGTAAGACCAGCTTTTGCTGATGGTAAGGTCTTACTTGAACATGATCCAGTGACTCAATTAAAATTACAGGCACGTTCTCTTGATCAAAACAACTTTGTAAAGCTGCTTGTTTTACCCAAAGTTGGTCGCCTAATATCCAAACCCCAATTGTCATTGTTATTACCACTAATACCCACACCTACAGATAAACATAGATAGTGTTTATTTGTAAGGCGTGGGGGAGTGGATTTGATTTGGTAGTTTATCGAACAGAATTCAGGAGTCAGGAGTCAGAATTCAGAATGAATTCTGTACGACCCGCGACTGATTGATTCTGACTCCTGTTAGCGGATAGCTAAGGTTTAGCCCATTCTGACTTCTGAATTCTTCTTCAAGAGTTTTCTTTTAGAATTTCTGGGGGCGATCGATTTTAGGCAATTCTAGTTACTTGCTGATTCACACGGGGACGACCAAAGCGCTCCCAAGCACTCCCTCCTCGCAGAAATAGTTCTAAAAAGCGCAATGGTTCCCCTGAATCGCCTCTTGACCAACCGGAACTACCAGGAGCAAAAGCTAAAGTTCCTTCAGATACCTTGAAACTGCCATCAGAATATACTGCATCGCTGACCACATCTCCAATGCGAATCACGATCTTGCTTTGAGGCTCCAAGTTAAGTGTATGCGCCCCAATAGTTGTTTTGATGTTGCCGTAGCCATCAACCCAGGCAATTCGATCTGGTGGAACGTCTGGGATTTGCTCACTCTTCAAGCTATCTCCCAAAAGGCTAAAATCTTCATTCATAATGGCAGCCGCAGCTGGAGGAAACACATCCCGTGAGCGAAACTGCGAACCACCACGAGAAACGTTGACCACTCGCAACTCCTTTGTATGGTCTTTGATAAAGGAGAGGGTGTAACCTGCATTCACACCCACTACTTTTACACCATTGGATAAAAGGGCATAAGTTAGTCCTTCACCTTCATTGTCTCGACGGGCTTCAGGATCATCTTGGCGAGGCGCACAGTTGTGATAAATTAAGCGATCGCTAGGGCCTGGGTTAAGTCCGAGTTGGGCAATCCAAAATCCCGTTGCTAAGGTACTGAATGCTGGAACCGAAAGCAAATGAATTTGGGCATGGGGAAAAGTCATCAGCAGACGTTGTGTGACTTCAGTAAATGCCGGATCTCCTGTACCGTAGTCTGCAATGACGCAGATAAACATTCTGTTACTCCTTCTGATGAGTAGTAATTTGCAATCAACTTAATTCATAATTAGGAATTATGAATTATTTCGTAATTATGTGATTACAGGTTGAAATGAAAAAACGATTGTTCATTTCACTCCTAATTAATAACCTTAAAGTCTTAGTCAACGCAATGAAAACAATTACTTCACTTTTTAGCGAAGAACGCAACCAACTTCAGACAGATATTGATAATACAATCGGCATTGAGCAAATAGTGAAACTGGTTCAAAACCGACTCGATAATCTCGAAAGAATTTACATTGAAAAGCTGAATTTGGCTCAAGTTCGTCTGGCTTCCTTTTTTCTGGATACGCTGCGGCAGTCTATCGCTACTCTTGCGGCAGCTAACTATCTTCAAGTTGCTCCAACAGGACAAAAGCAAATTACTAATACAGGGACAAAGTTGTTTAGCAGCAGATTAATTCTGAAACTGCTAAAGGGACTAATTTATATAGGCATCTTAGGTTCTTTGTTTTCCTTAACGAAAACTACCCCAGGTGCGTGGATGGCTATCTTATTAACCTCTTTACTTATAGGATTAGAAATTGTACTTCAACTCGAATTAAACAATCAGCAAAATAATTCTATATCTGAAGGACTATTGGAATTACCTCAACCCATTCTTAGGGTTGATAGCAAAGTATTTCTAGATCATCTTGGCGATGCTCTCAACACTATTGACCTAGCAGTGGCTAGAGTAGAAGAATCAAATAAACATGAAGGCGATCTAGCAATAGAAGAACTGCCAGAGCTATTGAATTTTCTCCAAAGACTAATGGGCGCATCCAAACTTGATAAACCCCAAATGGCTCATGAACTGGCGAAACTTCTGCCACAGATTTTAATGTCTCAGGGAATTAACGCTCAAATTTACCGAGCAAATAGCGATCGCAATTATTTTGACTTTGAGCCAAGTATCGACCCCGATACCAAAGAACACGTGACTCTAACGCCGGCTTTGTTAAAAGGCGATCGCTTGATTAGACGCGGTAGGGTAATTGAACCAGCATATTCCTCTGCTAGAGAATAATAGACAATAAAGGTATGGAAATTTTAGAAACAATCGGTTTTGATTTGGGACACGGTGAAACGGCTGTAGCGAAAGCGATCGTGGAAAGCATCGAACCCCCCCAAATGCTGGAGATTAATAACAAGAAGAACCAAATTACGGCTCTTGGCTGGCATCCCAAACTCGGTTATCTTGTCGGCGAACAAGCATTAATTCAAGCTGGCGTTACCCAACTGACAATTTCATTCAAGCAAAAACCCAATAATGATCCCAAATATCGGGAAACAATTAGCACTTTTGTGGCAACCTACTACCGCCTTTTGAAAGAAAGTAAACAACTTGAAGGTGGTGAAGGTAGCTATTTTTACATTGGTTGCCCTTCAGGATGGACAGTTAGCGATCGCACCGAATACCAAAAGCTACTTCAAGAAGCTGGCATTCCCCAACTAAATGTTGTACCTGAATCGCGGGCTGCTTTCATGCAAGCCAAGGAAGCCGGGAAGTTGGAGTATGACAAACTTCTGGCATCGGTGCTAATTGTCGATATTGGTTCTTCAACCACAGATTTTACTCTAGTTAAAAGCTTAGAAGAGATACCCATCGATTTCGGGAGTAATACTTTAGGTGCATCCCTAATTGACAAAGCTATTTTTGCCCGGACTCTCGCCAACCACGAACAAAAAGCATTACTCGAAAAAGTATTTAAGGAATATCCCCATCACCAAGCTCGTTGTGAACTTGCTTGTCGCAAAGCTAAAGAAGATTACTTTTCTAATGAACAGCTATACAGCGATCCTGAATCCTTTGCGCGTGGCTTCGAGTCGATCAACGAACAGATTTATTTTATTCCCCAAGTGAATAAATTGATCATGGAGGAAATTTTAAACCAGCCCTTACCGGAACTGGAGCTTAATAGTTGGGTGCGATCGTTTAGCAACTCTTTAACCGAGGCGAAAGAAAAGCTAGAAAAACTTGGAATCGTGCCGAAACTTTTGCTGATGACTGGCGGTGCATCTCGCATGAAGTTTACGCACGTTCTTTGTCAGGAAATGTTTCCTGAACCAGAAACGCTGCTTCGCCCTGATCCAGAACCGGAACGCTGCATTGCACTGGGTTTAGCACGAGTAGGACGATGGGATCTACGTGCTGCTGCTTTTAAACAAGAAGTCAACAAACTATTTACCTCAAATAAGCTTAAAGGCTTGATTGAAAAGCATATCCCGGAGTTAATCGAATCACTAACTAAGCCTTTGACAGATGGCTTGATTGTCAACGCAATTAAACCAGGTTTAAAAGATTGGCAAAAAAACAAAATACGGACTTTAGCAGATTTGGAAACATCTTTATTCAGTCAAGCAGAACAGTGGCTCAAAAGCGATATTGCTGTGCAGATAATTAATCATCAATGTGCTTCTTGGTTTAGCAATAAAATCCAACCCGATTTAGCCGCACAAACCGATCCAATATGTCGAAAGTTTCAGATACCTAGAAGCAGCTTAAGATTCGAGGATAGTATTGATCCAAATTTTGTTAACCCAGAGCTACGAATTGGAGATGCTATCCTGGCTGAGACAGTAGCGTTTATTGTCAATGTAGTAATTGGTGGAGGCGCTGTGGCTAGCATCATTACTCTCATACTAACTGGGCATTTAACCTGGCCTATTGCACTAGTATATGGGGCTTCGGTTATGGCGGCAGGAATGGAGCTAAATCGTAAGAGTGTTCAAGAAGTAATCAAGACAAATGTGGATATTCCTAGTTGGATTCGTTCGAGTTTTTTGAATGACAAAAAAATTGATGATATGTGTGAGCAAATCAAGCCGGAGTTAGAGAAAGTTTTTCAAGAACAATTGACAGCAAATCAAGAGGCTTTTGACAAACTGATTGTCAAAGTTGAACAAGGGCTACAAAAAACCCTTGCCACTAAAGTTCAATCTTGTATAATTCTGATCCAATAGCAGTTATATTACCAGTAAATGTAGTTTTTATAAATTTTTACCGCATCGCCTCAGTTGACCGATAAATTAAATATGTAAACTGCTCAAAAGGAAATGATTAAAACAATAGTTGTCTTTCTCATTATTGGGCTGATCATCACTGGAATTTTAGTCAATCCTATCCTAGTTAAGAAGCGAAGAAACCGTCTGAAAAATCGTCCTTTTCCTCCACTTTGGAATGCCATTATTGAGAATAATCTTCCCATTTTTCTCTGCCTTGCTCCCGATGAAATCAGGCGACTTCAGGGGCATATTCAAGTTTTCTTAGCAGAAAAGCAATTTATTGGCTGTAGAGGATTACAGGTGACGGAGGAAATGAAACTGACTATTGCTGCTGTCGCCTGTTTACTCCTATTAAATGAACGTGGACAGTACTTTACCAAACTTCGTTCAATTCTGGTATATCCCAATGCTTATTTTGTTCAGGAAAAAAATTCTGTCGGAAATTATGTTGTTGAAGAAAGGCGTGTAGCAAGACTGGGTGAATCGTGGACGAATGACCAATTAGTAGTGTCTTGGGAACAGGTGAAACAAGACACGAATAACTGGAGAGATGGACGTAATGTTGTGCTTCATGAATTCGCCCATCAATTAGATCAAGAAAATGGTAAAGCTGAAGGAGTTCCGATACTGCAAAGTAACTCAGACTATACTATTTGGGCGAAGGTGATGACAGAAGCATATCAGCAACTTTGTAATGATGTTTTACAAGGTGTAAAGACGGTAATGCTGTGCGTTCGCTGATTTTAAGGCAGTCAAAGGAATTAATTCCTTGAGGGGTAATGATTAAGAGGATTTTTGAAGCAACTCCCTGATGAGAGTGGATTTGGGGGTAGTTTGAGTAGAGAATGATGTCAGGTGGTGGTGCATCGATGAGTGAGACAGAAGTAAAAATAAGCTCCGAGCGGATAGACGATATTCCATTAATAGTTGAATGGCTTGCTCAGATAGAGATAGCCAAACATATCGACCAAAAACTGAAGAAGCCGCACGGAAACCACCAAGGAATGAGCTACGGGCAGTTGAGTGTATTATTACTAACGTATATAATCACTCAATCAGACCATCGGTTATGTGCAGTCGAAGAATGGGTAGAAACACATCGAAAGATTTTGGAATTGACAACGGGGTGGTCGATAGGAAACAAAGATGTCAGTGATGACAGATTGGGAAGGGTAGTAGAAGAATTAGGCAAGCAATCACTTGCTAGACAAGAAATAGAAATTAAATTAGGAAGGCAGATAATTAGAGCATACGAATTACCGACAAAAATTGCACGCACAGACACAACAAGCTTCAGTGTAAATCATGAAAACACAAGTCATCTAGAAGACAATCTATTGCGTCATGGCTACTCCAAAGATAAACGCCCAGACTTATTGCAATATCGTCAGTTACTAGCAACGCTCGACCCGATGGGAATGCCGTTAGTCAGCGCCACTCTTGAAGGCAATGGAGCCGATGACCCTTTATATTTTCCCACCTGGCAAAAGATACAAAAAGTAATTGGGCACAAACATTTTGTCTTCATCGCTGACTGTAAGGCTGGTTCGATCTCAACCCGTGCCAACATCGCATTAAATGGAGGATTTTACTGTGTTCCCTTGCCAATGAGCGGACAAAACCCCCAATTGCTCAAACAATGGGTAAAACAATCATCAACAGAAATCATCGATATTCGTTTACCCCAACAAGAAGAACAAGAAACTGCTGTTGGTAAAGGTTTTGAGGTTGAGTTGGGTAAGTTTTGGTTAAATCCAGAAACAAATAAATGGGTTCGTTGGCACGAACGCTATTTGGTAGTTTATTCCCACAAGCTTGCTCTAGGAGCGATTGATAGTCAAAACAAACGCATCAATCAAGCTCAACTTGCCTTGGAGAAATTAGCCAATAAACCAGGAACCGAGCTAGATGTGCTTACTTATAAGGTTGAGAATATCCTCAAACGCCATCGCGTTACTGATTTTTTCTCAACTACGATTACAGAACAAACACGAACAGAAACTCGCCATCAAAGACGAGGACGACCCTCGAAAAATACTCTACAACAACAGGTTACTTCGACACGGCTTCAACTCCAAATTGAGAAAATTGATAGTGCAATTGTTGAAGCAGAAATTTTGGCTGGTTGGCGATTGTACGTAACTAATGCACCTACCGAACAGCTAACTTTATCTGAGTCGGTAATGTATTACCGAGACGAATGGCTTCTTGAACGCGGTTTTCATCGCTTTAAAAGGGGTTCTTTGCCTGCTTTACCGATTTACTTCCAGAATCAAAACCGAATCACTGGCTTGATGTTTTTATTAAACATTGCTTTGCGCGTTTTTACCCTTATGGAGTTTGTTGTCAGGCAGGCACTTCAACAAGCTGAAGATTCTTTGCAAGGTCTTTATGATGGCAATCCCAAACGAAAAACTCCTCGTCCTTCTGCCGAACAAATGCTTAAGGCTTTTTGTCACCTAACTCTTTACTTCCTCCCTGATTCTACGGTCTTCATTACCCCTATTAACCAGCTTCAAAAACAGATTCTTTTATTGATGAAAATCCCTGAATCCATTTATGAGCTTGAACTTAAGCCCTGTAAGACATAATTCTCACTCACAAGGTCAAAATGAGCGAACGTCCAGTAATGGATAGCTATGGTGCAACAAATCCCGCAGAATTTTTCGCCGTAGCGACTGAGACATTCTTTGAGAAACCGCACCAATTGTTATCCAAGCATCCGGCACTTTATGAGCAACTGCAACGTTACTATCAATTAGATCCTGTGCAATGGGCGTGAAGTAAGCAAGAACGAATCACGACATTATGTCCAGTTAATCAACTTACTTCAAAAATGTTTTACAAATTACGAATTACGTTAGCGACGCAGGAGCGTCATTACGAATTACGAATTATTTTAATTAGGAGGTTTTCATCGCCAGAATCTTCAAAGCTATTGCTTCAGGGACAGGCATTACAGATAACCGATTTCCTTGTCTCAGCAACATTAACTCTTCGGCGCTAAACTTCTCTTTGAGTATTGATAGTAATATGGGGTTAGAAAAAGTCTCGATAAATTCCACTACAACTGTTTGCCAGCGAGGGGATTCAAAACTTGATTTCGGGTCGTAGTATTTACTTTCTGGATCAAATTGGGTCGGGTCAGCAATATCTTTTTTCACTACACGCATTAACCCAGCAATACCGGGAGGATTAGTGCTGGAGTGATAGAAAAAAGCTAAGTCTCCTTCATCCATTTGGCGCAAAAAGTTGCGAGCTTGGTAATTGCGAACACCGTCCCAGATAGTCTCGTTCTGCTGTTGCAAGTCAGCAATACTATAGGCTTCTGGTTCTGATTTCATTAACCAATAATTCATCTACAGAAATTATGTATATACAAAAGTATTTTATTTTTGAGCAGGCAAGTAAGTTCGTAGTAAGGACTTCAGTCCTTATTTTCTAAGCACTAAAGTGCTTACTACAAGCCTTCTTGCACTAGGGAATAATTTAGCTTAACTGCGGTAAGCTATAACAGCATAAAACGGATCTCCTCCAGGTGCGCCCAACCACTGCAAGAAATTCGGTAATGTTGATTTTTGAGCTATAACTTCTGCGGTTGTAAATCCTGGAACTGACGCGAAGTAAGCTTTGACTAATTCCACTCGCTGTGCTTCTGAAGCCTCTCGCCAAGCTTGAATCGCCTTTTCAAAAAACATCCGGTTAGAAAAGCTGATAATTGCGACACCACCAGGTTTCAGGATGCGATAAATTTCGGAAAATACTGCTTCTGGATATTGCACATACTGCACAGATACGCAATTTAGAACAGCATCAAAATCTTCATCTGGTAAGGGTAACTGCGGATTTTCGTTAAGATTTTGGACAAAGTAATGATTTAAGCGGGAATTTCGTGCTAGTTCCTCGGCATTGAGTCCGTGTCCCTCCACATGGTCAAACTCCATCTCTTCTGGTAGATGAGACACCCAGCTGCTCATCATATCAAAAATACGGGTGTTGGGTTTCAGGCGATCGCGATATAAATCTGTTAACTGTTGAATAAATCCTTCATCCACATGGGTTACGAAGCGGGGATAGGCATAGAATAGCTTATCGTCTTTATCGTCTAATTTCAGGCGTTGATTCGGTTTTAACTGCATAAATCCCTATTTTGGAAGACTGTTTCCGACAATTGCGGCAATTTCAGGTATTTTTAAACAATCCCTATGTAAGATATTTTATTGAAGAAGAATTCAGAAGTCAGAATTCAGGAGTCAGAATCAAGACGCTCGAATACTCGCTAACGCTGCGCTATCCGCCACTCGCACAGAATTCATTCTGAATTCTGACTCCTGACTCCTGAATTCTGTTTCGATAACAGCAGGACACTTAAACGAATCTAAGTAGCAGCATTCAATTTTTATCAATTCAATGTTATATAAATTACCATTGTTGCAGTATATTTGGCGTCAAATCCGCCTAGTCGGATCATTACCCTATTTTAGTTTGTTAGTTTGGATACTCCCCTTATTATTATTTACTTCTGGGCACAATAGTCTGATGGCACACGATGAAGCCCTTTATGCTTCGCGGGCCCGTCTGATGTTTGATTCTGGTAATTGGATAGCTCCTTGGGAAAAGGCACATCACAAAACCCCTGGCCCTTATTGGTTAATTGCTAGTTTCTACCAGCTCTTTGGTGTTAGTGATACTACTGCGCGTCTTCCTAGTATGATTGCTGGCATTTTGAGCTTATGGCTTGTGTATGAAATCGGCAAAATTATGCTAGGCAAAAAATTAGCTTGGCTAGCTGCTGCAATTTTAAGTGTAGAATTTCTCTGGCTACAATACTCTCGCTTAAGTACACCTGATGTAGCTATGGTTCTTTTGGTTCTTTTAGCTATTTGGTCTTTTATTAAAACGGAATTACATCCTAAATATCGCTATCTTTGGAGCTTTCTAGCTGGTTTAAGTTTAGGTTTAGGCTTCTTAGTCAGAAGCTTTATGATTTTTTTGCCAATCACAGGTTTATTACCTTATTTAATTTGGGAACATCGCCGTCATCGTCATCTTACTAACCCAATTTTATATTTAGGATTTTTCGTAGGTTTAATACCTACTTGTGTTTGGCTGTGGTTAAGTTGGCTGCACTATGGAAATCAGAGTTTTGAAGAATTGCTCAACTTTCTTTTGTTTCTAAGTTCTAATGACCCTTATGATAATGGGCCGCTATTCTATATATGGAATATTCCTTTAAAATCATTTCCTTGGGCTTTCTTCGGACTTTTAGGTTTGTTTTTGACTGTCCGTCATCCAATTAGTCGCTACAATTTAATATTAGTTGGCTTTCCACTTGTATTATTTTTGGAACTGAGCTTTTTTACTACTCGTTTCCCTCATTATAGTCTTCTCCTTTATCCATTCATAGCTTTGCTTGCATCTGTAGGTTTAAACTGGCTAGGTAATATTTATCAAACAAGAAATTCCTCAGAATTACCTCTTGCAAAAGGTAAAAAAAATGTATCAAATCTTTTCGCCAAGCAGAATCTTCCCCGGAATCTTAGTTATGGCTTTGGTGGGTTAGGTGTTTTACTGATTATGGCGAGTATTGTGATTATTAGTTGGGGTGGTTCTGATATCCGCAAGTATGCAACTATTGGCTTGGCTATGGGATTGGGTTGGCTAATTTTACCTGGGGTGTGGATTAGTCGTTACCACTTTGGCAAGAAGTTTCTTACAGCCCGTTACTGGATTGCAGGTTGGCTAATTCCCTGTTGGCTAGCTTTGGCGGCGATAGGTAGCATAGGCCTGTTAAGCGATTATAATCCTGTTTTTAGAACTTTTTTACAACAACCTGCGATCGCCTCAATCCTCCAATCTCATCCGATCTACTTTGTGCAAATGGACGATAAAATCCAAGTAATGCTTGATTTCTATCTTCCTATTCAAGCTCAACCGGTTGTCTCTATTTCTCAAGTACCCGCTTTAAGCTATGCTTGGATTTATACTAACCAGACCCCTAAATTATCTCGGCCTCACCGTATTATCGATACAGTCAAAGAGTACCAGTTTATCCAAGTTCTTCCCTAAGATAGATGCAAAGCAACTGTTGCTCAAAAATATTAATCCAAGATAGAATAGTACGTACACTAAGTATTTTGCTAAATGGTTTCTACATCTAATCACTCCCCAGCTTTAGAGTCGTGGCAGCAAAATCTGGCACCATACAATTTAGGTTACAGAATCAAATTAGTCTCGCAATTGCTCAGTCGCAAGTTTACTGAGAGGCTAGAACCATTTGGATTGACGCCATTTCACTGGCTAGTATTGTGCTGTTTATGGCAAGAAGATGGTTTACCGACTTCTAGTATTGGGGACAAACTCAAACAAGTGGGAGGGACTTTGACAGGTGTACTAGATCGCATGGAAGAACGCGGCTTGGTGCGTCGAGAACGCGATACCCACGATCGCCGGATCTGGCGGATTTGGCTAACGGATGCAGGTAAGGAACTAGAAGCTGTCTTACCGCCGATCGCCGCAGCCGTGCGTGATGAAGCGATGGAAGGTATTTCTTTTGCTGACCGAGAACTGTTTTCCCAAATCTTGAATCGGGCGATCGCTAACCTCTCCTAAGGGACTTCCAACTAAAAAAATATCCCATCGCTTTGGCAAGCAGGAGAAGCAGGGGGCGCAGGGGAAGCAGGGGAGGAAGAATCTAATGATCATCTTCGCTCCAAAATTGAATAATTTAATTTCTGGAAGTCCCTAAAAGCTCATCCTATAATCACCCAACCGGGGGAAGTGATGTCAGGATTGGTTTTGAGATAATACTACGCATACTAAGGAAAAAAGATTTTTTTCAGAAAATATTACGCATTCTAAATAAACGACTATCAATCAAATTATTGAACAAGCGAGTTAAGAATCATGAGCGCGAATACTTTTAACGGACACAACCAAAACAAGATCCCAGTTATAGAAAAAGAAATGATTCCTGATTCAGAGACTTTAGAAGTTGTGACTGTAACAACAGAAGCACCTGAGATCGGGAAAGAAGTTCCACCGAAGCGGAAAAAACCGACTGCTTTAATTTTGGCAGGATTAGGTGTCGCTGCGATCGCCGCAGGTACTTTTGGTTATCACTACTGGCAATATGCCTCTACCCATCAGGAAACAGACAACGCCACTGTTGCGGGAAATATTCACCAAATTAGTAGCCGCATTCCCGGAACTGTAAGTCAGGTGCTTGTGAATGATAACCAACTGGTGCAACCGGGACAATTGTTAGTGGAGTTAGATCCACGAGACTATCAAAGTAAGGTACAACAAGCCGCCGCCGCCCTAGAAAATGCTCAAAGTCAAGCGCAAGCCGCCCAAGCAAATATTGCTTTAACTTCACAAACCACTAGTGGGAAGACAACCCAAGCGCAGGGGGATGTCAGCGGTGCAGTAGCAGCAATTTCCACAGCCCAAGCAGCAGTACAAGAAGCCCAAGCTGGGATACCAGCAGCCCAAGCCCAAGTCAGACTAGCCCAAGCAGGGATTCCCGCCGCCCAAGCCCAGGTAGCGCAAGCCAATGCGAATTTGGAAAAAGCTCAAACAGATTACAATCGTTACAACGAGTTGTATAAGACAGGTGCGATCGCTCGTCAGCAGTTAGACACCGCTAAAGCAGATTATGATGTCGCTTCCGCACAAAAAAACGCCGCCATTCAGGGAGTAGAACAAGCCCAAGCCAAGTTAGCCTCCGCCAAAGTTGGTGTAGCCCAAGCCCAATCTCAATTAGCACAAGCGCAAGAAAATGTAGTCAGCGCCCAAGCTAAATTGGCAGCATCCAAGGGAGGATTGCAACAAGCTACCGCCGGCGGACAAGATACAACAGTAAAACGTAGTCAATACGAAGCGGCAAAAGCTGCGATCGCGCAATCAGAAGCATCGCTTAAAGACGCACAATTGCAACTATCTTATGCCAACATTACCGCGCCCAGTGCCGGACGCATAGGTAGGAAAAACGTGGAAGTTGGCAACCGAGTCCAATCGGGAACACCATTAATGGCGATCGTGGATAACAGCTATTGGGTAATTGCGAACTTCAAAGAAACTCAATTAGAAAAGATGCGGCCACAAGAGCCGGTAGAAATCAAGCTAGATGCTTTCCCTCATCATACCTTTATAGGTCGTGTTGACAGTATTTCGCCAGCTTCCGGCGCTCAGTTTGCCTTATTGCCACCGGATAACGCTACAGGTAACTTTACCAAAGTTGTGCAGCGCATCCCAGTAAAAATAGTTTTTGACCAAAAGAGCATTCAAGGTTACGAATCGCGGATTACACCTGGGATGTCTGCGGAAGTTGCTGTGGAAGTTAAGTAGGTCATTTGTCATTGGTTATTAGTAATTTGTCATTGGTTATTAGTAATTTGTCACAAGATAAACGAATAATGACGAAAAATTCAATATTATTGAATTATCAGAATTTGTGCTAAGTAAATTGGTGGGAGTAAACCAAATTATGTTATGAAACGTAAATCGGCTTAGAGCTTGTTTGAAAAGTCCTCTTGTCGGCATCAAAAGTTTTAGATCCCCCTAAATCCCCCTTAAAAAGGGAGACTTTGACTCCGGTTCCCCCCTTTTTAAGGGGGGTTAGGGGGGATCAAAAGTGACTAAATTTACAGAGAAATACTTTTCAAACATCCTCTTAAAACCATTACCAATGACAAATGACGAATGACAAAGGACAAATGACAAATGACAGCAATTTACTTAACTTTGAAACAGGAAAAACATTATGGCTAATACAGGTGTAATTTATCAGCAAGCGCCGCCAGAACGTGTCCCGCTCAAAACGTGGATTGGTGTATTAGCCAGTATGCTTGGCGCATTTATGGCGGTATTAGATATTCAAATAACTAATGCTTCGCTGCAAGATATTCAAGCAAGTTTGGGAGCAACTCTAGAAGAAGGTTCTTGGATATCTACAGCGTATCTTGTTGCAGAAATTGTGGTCATTCCTCTCACAGGATGGTTATCACGAGTGTTTTCTCTGCGGCGTTATCTATTAGTAAATACTGCACTATTTATTTTCTTTTCTATATGCTGTGCTTGGTCGTGGAATCTCAATTCCATGATTTTATTTCGCGCCTTACAAGGTTTTAGTGGGGGAGTATTAATTCCCACCGCTATGACAGTTGTCTTAACAACTTTACCCCAATCTAAGCAATCAGTTGGACTGGCTGCATTTGGATTTAGTGCAGTTTTTGCACCCTCAATTGGCCCGACATTGGGAGGTTGGTTAACAGAAAACTTTGGTTGGGAATACAACTTTTATATAAATGTAATTCCAGGGGCATTAATGCTGGCTGGTGTTTGGTATGGAATTAAGCAAGAACGTCCCCAAATTAGTTTACTGAAACAAGGTGATTGGTGGGGAATTATTGCAATGGCTCTTGGGTTGGGTTCCCTACAAATTGTTTTAGAAGAAGGTAGCCGCAAAGATTGGTTTAGTTCAGCGCTGATTTTGCGCTTAAGTGTAATTGCGGCAATTTTTTTGGCAATTTTTTTATTTATAGAATTAACTCGGAAGCAACCATTTATTAATTTACGACTTTTGTTTAGGCGTAACTTTGGTCTAGCCAGTATTGTCAATGTGTCGCTGGGAGTAGGATTATATGGTTCAATTTATATTTTACCGCTGTATCTCGCCCAAATTCAAAAGTACAATGCGCTGCAAATTGGTGAAGTACTAATTTGGGCTGGTATTCCCCAATTGTTTATTATTCCCCTCATACCCAAATTGATGCAACGCATTGATGTGCGCTTAATGGTAGCCGTTGGTGTAACATTGTTTTCCATCAGTGCATTTATGAACTCTGGAATGACGAATGAAACAGGATTAGATCAGTTACGCTGGTCGCAATTTGTGCGTGCAATGGGACAACCTCTAATTATGGTACCACTGACATCTATCGCCACTGCTGGATTAAGTCCAAAAGAAGCAGGTTCGGCAAGTGGTTTATTTAATATGATGCGGAATATGGGAGGTTCTATAGGAATTGCATCTTTAGCAACTTTATTAAGTAATAGAGAACAATTTCACTCGAATAGATTGGGTGATGGAATATCTTTATATAACCCAGAAACTCAACAGCGAATTGACCAAATGACACAGTATTTTATCAGTCGAGGAGCAGATTTGAGTACAGCGCAAAGTCAAGCGATCGCATCTATATCCAACATCGTCCGCCGAGAAGCGTTTGTGATGGCTTTTAACGATTGTTTCTACTTTATTGGCATTGCATTGTTGCTTAGTGGAATTGCCGTTTTATTCTTCAAAAAGGTGAAGCCAACTGCTGGCGCTGTCGCTCATTAGATTTGTTCTATGGGTTAAAATGTTTGATAAAGCTACTAAGGTACTAAAATGGTCACTAGCCCAAGTGAGTACTATATTTCCCCAGAAGAATATTTAGAGGGCGAGAAATTTAGCGAAATTAAACACGAGTATATTGATGGGCAAGTCTACGCAATGGCAGGGGCAAGTGATGCTCATGTCACAGTTAGCTTAAATGTATCTATGCTGCTGCGTAACCATCTCCGGGGTAGTGGATGCCGTGTCTATATGTTAGACATGAAAGCACAAATTGATGTCATCAACCGCTATTTTTATCCCGATGCAATGGTGACTTGCGATACACGAGATAAAGAATTTGAATATTTTAAGTGTTATCCTTGCTTAATTATCGAAGTGCTTTCTGAGTCAACAGAAGGCTATGACAGAGGGAAAAAATTTGCTAGTTACCGGCACTTAGAATCACTACAAGAATATGTGCTAATTTCACCAGACCGAATGAGTGTAGAATGCTTCCGCCGTAATGAAGAAGGACATTGGGTACTTTACCCTTATGAAAAAGGGGAAGAAGTGCATTTAGCTAGCGTTGATTTTCGTTGTGCGATCGCAGAAATATATGAAGATGTAACTTTGATAGACGAGAATGCTTCCTAATCCAACATTTCTGGGTCAATTCCTAAAGCGTTGAGTTGTTCAGTAGAAAGCGATCGCAATTTCTCTGTAATTCTCTCCCGCTTTTGTCGCTCAACCACAGCACGTTCCTCACCAGTTAAGAGTAAATTTCCTTGTGCATCCCACCACCGCAACCAAGGTAACTCTGCATTCTGATAAAATCCTTGCCAGATTCCTAACTCTACATCCATAGGAACAATTGGGTAATGTCCCCGTTCATTGGGTTTCATCAGTTGATAACTATTATCGACTAGGTGGTAAACTTCCACTTGCGCTTTTGCTACTTCATAAATCCCATAATAAGGCACTCGAATTGCCTGCTCATAAACCCAAAACTTACCAACATTTCCACCTTGCCCTTGAGATGGCGGTGTTTTATCTCGTTCTTCGGAACCATCCCCAGAGACAAATTCAATCACAATTAAAGGTGCAACATACTCATTCCACAGCACATAAGAACGCCGCGTTTTACCATCAAGAGTAGGCGGTACATTGGGTACATAAAACCAGTCTGGTGCTTCAGCACCCTTCTCAGGAGGATCTGTTAATCGCCAGTAGATGCCTAAATCCTGTCCAATACAATACTGACTATCTGGATAAAGTTCCTCTAAAACAAGTTTAATCGAGTCAGTGAGTAAGATACTTTGGGGATGCTCTTGCCAGTTTTTCACGAATGTACCGTCTGAGTCTGGTAACTGGGTGTGATCAGGTAAAGTTAATGCCGATAGCGAAGTCATAGGCTTTAACCAATGGGTTGTCTGATTCTTATTGTAGACTGCTATTTTGCTATTTTTGAATCGATGGGCTACTAGGTTAGATGCCATTATTTATATAACAATAGGCAATCTTTCTATATGAAAAAAGCTATTACGATTATTGCGGATATTTTCTATATCCTCGCAATTATTCACATTTGACTTAACTATAGACAATAAAAAACGAGAACCTATTACTCTTAAATCGTATGGTATTAAATGAGTTGGTATATCAAAAATCCATCCGGTGCCAGCCCATACAGTATTTTCCGAACGTTCCCAAATTAACCTTGTATATCCCCCATTCAAGTGAAAAATTACTTTGACAGTTTCTCTGGCTAACAGAAATATTTCATCCATTACAATTATTTTATTTCGATGCTTTTAAAAGGGTGGGCTGAAAACCCACCCCGAAATAATTAAAACCGGATACCTCTTACCCAGTAGCAAAATTTC
Source organism: Nostoc sp. CALU 546 (assembly GCF_048836525.1). NCBI lineage: Bacteria > Bacillati > Cyanobacteriota > Cyanophyceae > Nostocales > Nostocaceae > Nostoc > Nostoc sp. CALU 546. The sequence continues at coordinate 39,199 of NZ_JAWJTF010000033.1, read as the reverse complement.
ACAATCGTACCCAACACCGTTTTTCTAAATCATCCTTAAAGCCGATCACAGCAACTCTGAATAATATGATTTTCATGAAATACCAGGATCATCAGCAGTTTTGATCTCTTTCAAAATTCGTTCTACTTGGTTAACTTTTTCACCTCTATTTTGTTCTTTGAAAATATTTAAAGCTTTTTCTAAAGAAGATAGTGCCTCATCTTTTTTATTTGTTTGCCACAATGCCAGTGCAAAATTAGTCAGCCCCTCGGCATAATTAGGATTAATGTCTAGAGCTTTTTTATATTCAGCAATGGCTTCTTCCCAGCGACTTTGGCTTGCATAAACCATACCGATCGCATTGTGAGCTAGAGCGTATTTTGGCTGGAGGCGAATGGCTTCTTGATAGGCGCTAATTGCTTCTTCTGGTTTCTTTTGGCGAAAAAGCACATTTCCTAGTTGAAAGTGTCCAAAGGTATCTTTTGGGAATTGTTTAATTAATTTGCGTAAATTTTCCTCCGCACCTGTCAAGTCTCCCTGATTCAACAAAGCATTGGCTTGTTGCAGGAGTTGCGATCGCTCTGATGGCCCTGTATCGGAAAACTGTGCTAGTTTTTGTGGTTGTCTCTGTGCATTCTGTTCTGGCGTATGCAAAGAAACTTTGCCCGGAACCGCTAACACTAATGGTGATAGACCAACTACAGTTATGATACTCAGCATCATGCCGCTAAAAGATTGAACAAATGCTGATTTGGGTTTGTGCTTCACCTTCATGGCCCTGAGTGCCTCAATAATGTTCTTATCTTTATGATAAATTGGCGTGTGTTAGCGCGTAATGCGTCACAAGACAGACCGGTAAGGGTCGCATATATAAATGAGAGCCAGAGCGAATAGAATTCGCGGCTACACAGGCAAAGTCCGCCTCCGCGGACTAAGAAAAAATTGAGGGTTTGAAACCCACGGAGGTGGGTTTTGTTTGTGTAGACGCGAATTCTATTCGCCCTTTTAACTCTTCATGCGCCTTCCCGTAATTTATCCAACACGCTTCTGTCTTCCAATGTCGAAGTATCTCCAGATACCTCTTGACCGGCAGCTAGATTCCGCAGCAAGCGCCGCATAATCTTACCCGATCGCGTTTTGGGCAAAGCATCGGTAAAGCGGATTTCTCCCGGACGTGCGATCGCACCTATTTCTTTAACAACGTGCAGTTTGAGTTCTTTAATCAGTTCCTCACTTCCCTGATAAGTGCCTTCTAGAGTCACAAAAGCAACTACTTCTTCACCCTTAAGATCATCAGGTTTACCCACTACCGCCGCTTCTGCAACCGCTGGATGCGAAACTAACGCGGATTCTACTTCCATTGTACCGAGTCGATGTCCTGAGACATTCAGTACATCATCCACACGACCCATCACCCAGAAGTAGCCGTCTTCATCTTGTCTTGCGCCATCACCAGCAAAGTAAGTATATTTACCATCTTGGGGTGGAATATGTTCCCAATAGGTGCGGCGGAAGCGTTCTGGATCGCCATATACTGTCCGCATCATTCCTGGCCAAGGATGGCGGACTGCTAGATAACCGCCTTCGTTATTGGGTACGGTGTTTCCTTCCAAATCCACGACATCTGCGATAATTCCAGGGAAGGGAAGAGTCGCGGAACCGGGTTTGGTGGGAATTGCCCCTGGTAATGGTGTAATCATGATACCGCCAGTTTCAGTTTGCCACCAGGTATCAACGATTGGACAGCGATCGCCACCAATTACTTTGTGATACCACATCCAAGCTTCTGGGTTAATTGGTTCGCCGACGGTTCCCAGCAAACGCAACGAAGAGAGGTTTCGCGCATTCGGATGTTGTTCACCCATCTTAATAAATGCCCGAATTGCCGTAGGTGCAGTATAAAAAATATTAACCCCGTATTTTTCAATTACATCCCAGAAACAGCCAGGATTAGAAGCACGGGGCGCACCTTCATACATCACCGTGGTTGCACCGTTGGAAAGGGGGCCGTAGACTATATAGCTGTGTCCCGTAATCCAACCTACATCGGCGGTACACCAATATACATCTGTGTCTTGCAGGTCGAATATCCATTTGGTGGTGATATGGGTATACAGATTATAACCAGCAGTTGTATGCACTACACCCTTCGGTTTGCCCGTGCTGCCAGAAGTGTAGAGGACAAACAGCATATCTTCGCTGTCCATTGGTTCGGCAGGACAATCTGCTGATACTCCTTTTTGCAAATCATGCCACCAATGATCGCGTCCGCCCAACTGCATATCAGTTTCTTGTCCAGTGCGTTTGACAACTAGGACATTTTCGACACTGGGAACAGCACCATCAGCTAAGGCTTTGTCTACCTGTTCCTTGAGAGGAACGATCGCATCTTTGCGCCAACCACCATCAGCGGTGATTACCAGTTTAGCTTGAGCATCGATTAAGCGATCGCGCAAAGCTTCGGCACTAAAACCACCAAATACCACACTGTGGGGTGCGCCAATTCTCGCACAGGCTAACATTGCGATCGCAGCTTCGGGAATCATCGGCATATATATACCGACGCGATCGCCTTTTTGTACACCCAGTTGCTTCAATACATTAGCAAACTGGCAAACTTCCCGGTGCAGTTGGGAGTATGTGAGAGTACGCGAATCCCCTGGTTCTCCTTCCCAAATCAATGCTGCTTTATTTTTGCGCCAAGTAGTGAGATGTCTGTCAAGACAGTTGTAAGAAATATTCATCTTACCGCCAACGAACCACTTAGCAAAAGGTGGCTGCCAGTCTAAGACTGTATCCCATTTTTGGAACCATTCTAATTCTGTTCCAGCCAAATCTGCCCAAAATTGCTGCGGATCAGCTTTGGCTTTGTCGTAGAGGCGCTGATAGTCATCCAGGCTTTTGATATGGGCGTTTTGTGAGAATTCTGGAGCAGGATGAAAGAGGCGGTTCTCTTGTAGGATTGATTCTATAGTTGGTTGAGACATAATTACATTTACAAACGGTATTGTTACTGAAAACTATTTTTAGTTTAGTTGTGCTAGACGGTGTTTAGATTTTCGTTAAGCTAGGTAGAAATTGCCGAGTCATTTAGTTTACATTCATTTTCATCTACCGAAAGCAAGCGATTAAAAAATTTAAAGACGTTTTACAACCTATTTACCAGGAATGTTGCAATATTGTAAGTAGTCTTGACAAACAAAGGCTGAAATTATGACGCTTACCGTCGAAGCCAGTAGCTTATCTCTCAACGATGTTCATCGCTTTCTTAAACTAGAAAAGCTTTCAAATGCTTCATTTACAGACTTCTTAACTCTAGAACCACTCTCTGAGTTTGAACAGCAGGATTTATTACGAATCAGAAACGACTTTGATCGTTATTTAAGCGCAGGGAAAATTTCTGAAGGATTGGTTAAATTTTTAACAATTGCACCCTTAATGCGGCTCTCAGGATTCTACGATGTGCCGATTCGGTTGACAATGGAAGATAGCATTGCGATCGCAGTTGAGGATGAAGACAGAAAAATCACCGGGCGGATGGATATTTTAGCAATCAACAATCCTCAAAGTAATATTGCGCCACCATTTTGGGTTTTAGTTATTGAAACAAAAAATAGTTCAGTCAATGTGATTGAGGGTTTACCTCAATTACTCACTTATGCTTTTAAGAGTTTACAGCAACAACCATCAGTTTGGGGTTTGGTAACTAATGGACAGCTTTATCAATTTGTTTATCTAAGACATGACAACCAGTCAACTTATGAGTTAATGCCATTATTAAATTTGAGTGAATCTCCTGACGCAATAGAGTTATTACAAGTTTTCCAAGCCATCTGCAAGTTACCGACTTTTCAGTAAAATGAACCGAAATTGCGGAGCGATCGCTAATGTCTGAAACTGCTACCCTAGAAATCATCTCTGATAATATTTCAGAGGACGAAGTTATTTTTCCTCCTGGCGATATACTGAGTAGCGAACTACCCTTAGAAAGTGACCTGCACCGTGACCAAATCGATTTGCTGATTCGCATACTTAAATTATGGTGGCGAGAAAGGCAAGATTTTTATGCTTCTGGCAATTTGACGATTTACTACAGTCCTAACCAGAAAAAATCAGAACATTTCCGCGGCCCAGATTTTTTTGTAGTTTTGGGAACCGAGAAAAAAGACCGTAAGAGTTGGGTAGTTTGGCAAGAAGATGGCAAATATCCCAACATGATTGTGGAAATTTTGTCAAGTTCAACAACAGCCGTTGATAAAGGTTTAAAAAAACAAGTTTATCAAGATACCTTCCGTACACCAGATTATTTCTGGTTTGACCCTGTAACAATGGAACTTCAGGGATTTCATTTAGTTGATGGTAAGTATCAAGAAATCCAAGTAACCACTGATGGACGTTTGTGGAGTCAGCAGTTAGAACTTTATTTGGGAGTTTATGAAGGTAAATTAAGATTCTTCACTACTGAAAATCAATTGATACTATCATCAGAAGAATTGGCTGAACAAGAACGTTTACGTGCTGACCAGGCAGAAAGACGCGCCCAACAGGCAGAGCAAGAAATTGCTCGACTACGGGAGGTTTTACGTACACAGGGCATCGACTCAGAGAATATTTAATGACATCAGAAAATTAACTAAGGACATTTTCAAGTTAAGATTTAATTATCAGTGTGTAAAAAAAGCGTTATCTTCTGAAAGTAGGGCATCGTTTGCAAGCAAAAGAGATTAAGGATAAGCTAAAGTCCCTTATCGAGCAAGCCTCCTCGATAGATCATAATTTAGCGAAAAAATTAGATGAAATCAATCGTTGGGTAAAGAATATCAAGCCAGGTTCCCTGACTGCAAAACCCTTTGTCATTGCCTTTCTCTTAGAGGTGATTACGGATTCTACCATTTGGCTGATCATCAAATCCTTACCTTTGGAAGAACAAAAAGCAAAGTTAGAGCAAATGACACCCATTGAGAGATATTGGTATGGTTATCTCTTTCCTAGATGGATTAATGCAAGTGACTCCAAGTTTTATATTTGGAAACAAAAATTGATGGCAGGTGAATTTAATCAGGTTGATGATGATATCATTAAATCAATAGCCCAAGATGTTGTAAGTCGAGAAGGTAGTTTTTGGCAGCGTTATATCGCCGACCTATCGATGGCAACAGACCTAATTGTAAGTAGTCGTAACAATCAACCACTGTGCATTCAAGTAACTAGTGTATCTGAAGAACTTAATTACCAAAAGTACCAAGCTTGGCAAAATACACTGCGATCGTGGGAAATAGAGAGAGGACTGTTCTTAAGTTACAATCCCAAGGACGCTAATTTTGTCAACCAGTTAGTCAACGTGGCCCTGTATAACAGTGATTACCTTTCTGGTGGCAAATATTTAAAATTTTCGTGAAACTTCTGGAATTCGATACTCAAGGTTTGTGTTCTAGCCTATATACTTACGTGCTAATTACGGCTTTTATGGCTAACAAAAGAGAAACTCACTGCAACAATCAAGTAGATACATTTGCTGAAGCTTTAGAAACAGCGCGACAAATGCAACAGAACTGGCTAACTTACGGGGTTGATTTTGTCAATTTTTACGTCGAGGATGTGGATGGAGACTGGCTAGAAACGTGGGGACATGACGAAATATTAGGTAATTTTCAATTAGATACTATTAAAGAATTTTTGGTAAGTAGTGATGCTGTAGCTGTTAGGGTAAGAGAGCATTTAGGAGAGCGATCGCTATTTGATTTAGCAGTAAACTTAGAAGAATCTTGGAGAATTTCTGAAGTAGATGAGAAGTTATCTGCTGTGAGAAGCTTGTTAGCTGGTGAAGGAAATAGTATTGATACTAATGATATCAGGTTCTTGGATTTAGCAAATACTCTGGTGGTAAAGTTAGCAGAGATTTTGTGATATTTTTAGTTACGTAGTGGTAAATTCAATTGCCCTTAAAGTATTGAATTTGCAATGGTAATGTTGAGCTACTAAAACAGAATATTAGCGATCGCTGTTTGATTTTACAGTAAAAAACCTCACCTTGTCCTATCAGACATCCCTCTCTTTACTAAGCCTACGGTGTACACATAAGTCAAACTACCCCCCTCAATCCCCCCTTGTAAAGGGGGGAAGCCGGAAATCCAGTTCCCTCCCCTTTGCAAGGGGAGGGTTAGGGTGGGGTAAAAAACAAATTTGTAAACTACTTCAGACTTATATGTACACCATAGCGTTACTAAGGAGAGAGACAAATTTTACATAATCAAATCAAGGTGAGGTATCTTAATTGCACATACCCTAAGTATTTATTGCAAAATTTCAATTTTTTATTGCCAATGTTCAAACAATTGTTACTCACGTTAAAGTCTTTATAAGAAAGGCTTAAGTATTTCTTGCAAAGATTAAATATTTTCTTATAAATGTTAAAGCAGTTGTTACTCAGGTTGAAGCATTTATAAGAAAGGTTTAAGCATTTCTTACAAAGATTAAATACTTTCGTATCAATGCTGAAGCAATCGCCCAAAAAGCGGCTTGGTATCAAAAAGTACTTTTATCAAAATAGATTTACCAATAAAAGTTAAATAAAAGTTCCTATTTTGGGAATTATAGACCTATTAAAGCTCAGGCAAGTAGGTCAAAAGCATTGATTAGTGAAACCGCAAAACTACTTTACCCATCGGTGGAAAAATTGGTTAACGAAATTGTGGCGGTTAACCACGCTTGGAAAGTTGCTAGTGAATTATTTGGAGAAGATTCACCCCTATCTATTTCTTCACGGGATTTAAAAACCTGTTTGCAGGTGCGTTTGTTGCGAAGCTATGCACCAGAACAGGTTTATTTAATTGAGGATAAAGAATCAGAAGGTGAACCACTTTACAGCTTACGTCTCCGAGAACCTATAGGAGAACGCCTGTATGCAGAGCATCTCCCAATGCGGATAGCTCAAGAAGTTTTTGCGGATAAAGAATTAGAACTATTCAAAAAGATATAACCAAGATAAACAAGAAAGGTGCAGCGTGGAAATAGCAAAAGTTTGGGACATTATTTGGGATAACGAACCTTTTCATTGGGCAACTGCTTTTGTCTTAATAGCCGCAATTATTGTCGAGCTTTGCACACTATTTCAGTATTGGCGCTCAGAGTGTGGCACAACTGGAGCCTCTATTAAATTTTTGAGTAATTTGAAAAATGGTAAAAATGTAAAGCTTTCAAACGAAGTTCGACAATGGTTAAAAGATCATTTAGGAACTGATGACTCCAGTAGATTCAGACAAAAAGATGGTAACTTCATACTGATAAAATATCCATCTGTTTTAGCCCACGCCATACCTCGTAGTTCCCTACGCTTCGTGACAACCTTGTGTACTGCCATCGGCGTTTTAGGAACCTTTTATGGTATACAACAGGGACTCCAAGGAATCAATTTATCTACAGAAGATACCAAAGAACTGATGACTGCCAGTAAAGAGTTGCTGGTGGGAATGAAAACAGCCTTTTCCACTTCCCTAATGGGGCTTGGTTCGGGTAGCTTGTTTACTCTAGTTTTGTTTGGGTGTGATTCGCTACGGCAGAAACGGCGCGATAGTTTGCGTCAGAAATTGAAGGCGATCGCAACTTTAAAAACGGCAGAGAACGACAACCGTGAAGTAGCTGAAGCACTTAATCTTGTAGCAAAAAACTTGACCGGACTAAAGCAGCTAAATGCAGAAGGCATTGGCCAAGCTGTAGGTAGGAGTATTGCAGAACAATTCGCAGGTTTAAATCAGTTGTCAGCCCAAGCTATAGGTCAAGCTGTAGGAGAGCAAGTGCAGACTGCTATCCTACCAGCGCTACGAGCAATTTTTAAAGAGCAGCAACAACTTCGACAACTTCAAGAAAACCAGGGACAGAGAGTTTTAGAAGAACTCATTAAGGATATGCGAGTTCAGGTACTCGAACCGATTGCAGATCGGCTAGATAAAAGTGCAGAGTTAACCCAACAAGCTTCTGAAGCTGTGCTGAGTCTGCATAGAGAATTGGGCGGTATATCTCAAAGTTTGGCAAGTTCTATCTTGACAATTCAGAACTTTCAAAAAGAGACTTTGCTAGAACTTCAAGGATTTGCTAAGAATTTGGGAGACACTCTCAATCAATTCCAAACAGATACAAAAGATGTTTTACAACAAACAGCACAGGAAATTAACCAAGCCGTAGACCAAAGTATCCAGGGAATGACAGCCCAGCGAAGTGCTTTTGAAGCAAGTGCAGTGCAAGCGGCTGCTACCTTCCGAGGAATTCGAGAGGAACTTCAGACAGCGCTACAAGAACGCGCAACAGTAGAACAGCAGATGCTTCAAGAATTTGCTAACAATATGGGGCAAACTTTGAGTCAATTCCAAACTGAAACTACGGGAGTTATACAACAAACATCTCACGAAATTAATCGAGCGGTACTTCAGAGTATCGAAGGAATGACAGCCCAGCGAAGTGCTTTTGAAGCCAGTGCAGTACAAGTTGCTGCTACCTTCCGGGGAATTCGAGAGGAACTTCAAACAGCGCTACAAGAACGCGCATCTGTGGAAAAGGAGATGCTTCAAGCTACTCGGACTGGAATTATCCAAATTCTCACCCAAGCAAATAGAACCTTTCATGAGCAAACTAATACTCTACAAACAGTGGGTAATCAAGCTTCTGGGTTGATGAATGATGCGAAGGATAATCTTCTGGCTACTTTAGGAAATATCGACGCAACACTCACAGCCACCCGCCAAACAGTAGAGGAAGATTTGACAAAATTCCGGCAAGAATATCAAGAGAATTTAAAGAAGTTTTTTCAAGAACAAAACAACTTACTTGAGGGGACACTAGGCAAACAACAGGAAGGATTATCTGGGGTTGTGAACAATCTTGATCAAGTGTTTAGAGAGGAATTTGAAAGACGTAGTAAATTGACTCAAGAAGTAGACGAAAGTATGACTAAAATTCAGGTATCTGTCGAACAAATTAACAAATTAGTTATTGCGGCTGGATTAAACGATTCACAACGACTAATACAACTAGCAAATCTTACTACTGATATTGCCAAGCAAGTGAACATAGTTGACAATTCATACAGAAATTTGAATGAAAAATTTGACAATAGCCTTCAGGCTTGGCAGGGTCATCTTGAAGTTTCTATGCAAAGGACTGTTGACTCACAGTTAAGCTTTTTCCAACAAGCAGATACTTCTATGGCTAGAGTTTGTGGAGGTTTACTAGAGACAGCAAAAGTTCTAGTTGCTGCACATGATAACCGCCAATTTGGTAATGGTGGAAGCAATCATGGATGATTTTATCCGAGGTGAAATTGATGCAGAGATTATAGAGGATGATGACTCTAGTATCTATCTGTCTATTGGCGATCTGATGTCTGGGTTACTAATGTTTTTTGCTTTGCTATTTATCACTGCACTACTCCAGCTTGCAGAAAAGGATGTACCAAAACGGGTAGTAATTGGTAATGTTGTGGGACAGATGAAAAGCAACAATATAAATGTCAAAGTCAACCCGGAAACTGGGGATGTCAGTATCCAAGAATCAATTCTTTTTGCCAAGGGAAGTACAGAACTTAAACCAGAAGGTAAAGCCTTCCTACGCCGCTTTATTCCTGTTTACAGTGGGGTTATTTTCTCAAAACCAGAATTTGAGCAGGAAATTAGCCGCGTAGTTATAGAAGGTCACACTAGCTCAGATGGAGACGATAAAACTAATCTACAACTAAGCTTGTTGAGATCATCATCAGTTTACAACTACATTTTTTATGATATGAATTTCCCTACCAAAGCACCTTTAAGCCAGAAAATATTGGCTGCTGGTCGTGGAGAAATTGAATCTGACAATAAACGTGATAATCCAGGCGATCGCAAGGTACTTTTCCGCTTTCAGTTTCGCAGTGATGAGTTAAAGAAAGATATTGTAAAAACCTCTCTTTAAAGGAGCTAAAACATTGAATTCTCAGTTTTACATTCCTTCCCTACCTGAAACTCCCCAGTGTAGTCCTAATCAACTTATTCAACTTGCAAGTAACTTACCAGATGCAACAATATCAATACCAAGTGTTGATAAAGTATTGGAAGCTATTGAACAGGGTAAAGCTGATCGAGTAAGTAAGTTAGACTGGATTTACTGCATCCATGCTAAAGCACAGTGGGATCAGCAAAATATTGACAGATGCAGGAAAACATCAGCAGCCATTTGGAAGGTAGCAATTTCTAATTTATGGTTGCAACATCAGCTATTGTGGCGTTTAGCTCTTTATTATAGTGGTCATCAAGAACAGGGGTTAGCAAAGTCTCTAGCTGAATCTTTTGATATCTTTGCTAATTCTGACTTAGTTAGTCACTTGCTACCAGTTCAAATTATTCGGGCGCTTTGCAGTAAACAAGCAGGTAGAGAATTAGCAAAAATTGCTTGTGAACAGCGTATTAACCGAACTGAACTTCTAAACAAAATCAAAGGATATTTACCTATTTGGATTCCATTATTCAGCAGATTCATAGAAGATATAACCCCCTATTTTACTACAATTCGCTCTCCAACTCAGCAGCAAGTAAGATGGTTGTTAAGTTGCTTGGATGAAATGTCAGATAGTCAGCAAATAAAAGCTGTTAATCATTTGCTAACTAATGTTTCCAATGATATAGCAAGCAATCATTCTTTACTGGTTGATTGGTTGAGACATAACTATAGAAATGGTGAAAATTGGTATAAACTTTCAGATCCAGCAAGGCAAAGACTTCGAGAGTGGATTGGAGGTATCAATTATGGTGATTTCCAAAAGTTAGTAAATCTCATATTGAACAAGCTGGATTTAGAAAACTTCGAGTCAAATCGGCTATGTAGTCGCAGGGATTTTTGGGCTAATTACAGTAACCGCTTTGAACGGCTTCGTATCTTATTACCCAAGACATCACAAATTGCCATAGGGTATCAAATCCAAGGTGATGTTGATCTATTAGAGGATGATGGTAGCGATCCAACAGAGGTTTGTATATTCGATTTTGGTGAGTGGTTTGTAGTCGAATTCTTTCGTGGAAGAGGTAGTGAGACGCGCCTGTTTCCGAAAAATTCCAGAAATGAGCAAATCCTTTTTGGTGAATCCACGCTTTCAGTCAAGCGGATTCGTTGTCTGGGTGGCGATAAGCACGATCATGAATTTCTTTGGCAATTCTTTTGCCGCCAATGGCTTGCACATAAGGGAATTAACCCAAATCCAGGTACTAAACCTTACAGAAACCCGACAGCAGATCAATTACAACAGCGAGAAAACAGGCTTGAGCGGTGGAAAAGAGAAATTGAATATCTGGAACGGCAACATCGAGTCTATGTGTGATATTAGAAATTTTATAGAGACTACTGATGCACAATCATGGTGTCTCGATTTATTTCAATATAGGAATGCTGCTTAAACAATTCAACTATAGATTGGAAGTTAGCTATAAATAGGGATTCCAATTCTGAGTTATTGATATTCCCTGTCGTGATTAAAAGTAGTTTATAAGGTTGCTGAACAGTTAAAAAAGAGTTGACAAAATCCACATCTTTGGTAATTAAAATTCTATTTTGTTGAATTGATATGGTATTAATCTCATTATCTGGCGTAGCATTTTCCCGTAGTAAGTCTCTGGTGTGGATCGTGTCATAACCTGAAGTTTTGAGAAAACGGGCAAGACGAACTGGTAACTGAGCATCGACAAGAAATTTCATGAGGCAATTCGATGAATGCTTTTGACTTGGCTAAGTCGAGCGGCAAATAACAAAACAGCCAAAATATCTTTAGATTCTAAATCGTCATAATCTGCCAATATTTCTTCAGTAGTCATGCCAGAACTGAGCAGTTCCAAAATAAACTCAACTGGATAACGAAGTCCTCGAATGCAGGGTTTCCCGTGGCAGATATTTGGATTATGAGTGATGCGTTGTAGAAGCGTGTTATCCATAAATTCTTACCATATTTTTGTTCTCATCTTCTAATTCTAGATGCGAACTGACAGCAGTCCATTGCGATCGCACCAAGTCAAATGTTAAAACTTTGAATGTATTGAATGATACGTAAATTACCCCACTCGCACTGCGATCGCACACATTCAACCCTCTTCAAAATGCACCATAAGCACGTTAAGCTGAATTAGAGAGACAATTTATTGCGCTTTTTAACATACACAAATCTCTGTTCTTGTCAAATTTTAATTTTTTCTGCTTGAGAAACCCGGAATGCTAGACCGAATTTTTGATTACCTCGACTTTCATTTCAGCCTTGAAGCCCTTATAGTTCTGGTGATCTTGGTGCTTTTAGAGGCGCTGTTATCTGCCGACAATGCGATCGCTCTGGCTGCGATCGCTAGGGGACTGGAAGACAAAGAACTTGAGCGTAGAGCTTTGAACTTTGGTTTAGTCGCTGCCTATGTGCTGCGGATCACCCTGATTCTCACTGCCACTTGGGTACAACAATTCTGGCAATTTGAATTATTGGGCGCTGCTTATCTGCTGTGGTTGGTATTCCAACACTTTACCTCGGAAGAATCCAAGGACGATCACCATCACGGGCCGCGGTTTAATTCATTGTTGCAAGCGATACCTGTGATTGCATTTACAGATTTGGCATTTTCTTTGGATAGCGTGACAACTGCGATCGCAGTTTCTCAAGAAAAATGGCTAGTGCTAACGGGTGCAACAATTGGTATTATTACGCTGCGATTCATGGCAGGATTGTTTATCCGTTGGCTAGATGAATATGAAAATCTAGAAGATGCCGGCTATATAACTGTAGCGTTCGTGGGCTTACGCCTGTTGTTGAAAGTGGTGAACGATAGTTTAGTTCCCCCAGAATGGATCATGATTACTGCCATCTTCCTAATTTTAGGCTGGGGATTTTCCAAGCGTGTTGGCACTGAATTACCCCAAGTAGAACCGGAAAAGAGCGAAGTCTCTAAGTAAGAAGAGGGGAGAGGGAATAGGGTACAGGGTACAGGTACAGATTATTCCCTATTCCCTATTCCCTATTCCCTATTTCCTATTCCCTGTCACCTGTAACCTGTAACCTGTAACCTAATGTCTTACTCGTGCAACCAAGGCGTTAAGTGTGGTTGCCAACTGACTAATTCTTCATCCTTAAACCATAACGCTACTTCCTGTTGCGCGGTTTCTGGAGCATCAGAACCGTGAATTAAGTTGCGACCAATATTCAGTCCAAAATCGCCGCGAATCGTTCCCGGCTCTGCTGTTAACGGATTTGTCGCACCAATAATTTTTCTAGCAGATGCAATCACGCCATCACCTTCCCATACCATTGCTACTACTGGGCTAGAAGTGATAAATTCCACTAGACCACCAAAAAAGGGACGTTCTCGATGAACACCATAGTGTTGTTCAGCCAACTCCCGACTGACTTTCAGTAACTTTAAACCAACCAGGGTAAAACCTTTGGTTTCAAAGCGACGGATAATCTCACCTACTAATCCCCGTTGGACTCCATCAGGCTTAATTGCTAAAAATGTGCGCTCCATTGCTATCTCCCAAAGCTTAATAAAGTTTTTATCTAGTCAATTGTCCTTTGTTCTTTGTCCTTTGTCTAAAGGTTTTGCACTAATGACTAATGACCAATGACCAATGACTCTTGACCAATGACTCTTGACCAATCAGAGTTTATCTCAGAAATTATCTTTGGGTGCATATACGTTCCCAGATGAATGCGCTAAATTGTTAACTCGTGGGTGAAAAACAGAGGTTAGGAAGAAATGGGTGTTGAGTCAACTGCTACATCTGACGAGGTGGTACAAGTACCGTCCAATGGACAAAAAGAAGTGAAAAATCATAAGCACAAAAAACTGTTACCACCTAGTCCTACCACAGGAGATTTACCTCGCTCCTGGAAAATTGAGGATAGCGAAGCCTTGTACCGCATTGAAGGATGGGGGCAACCTTATTTTTCCATTAGCGCTGCTGGTCACGTTACCGTGTCACCCAAGGGCGATCGCGGGGGATCTCTTGACTTGTTTGAATTGGTCAACTCCATGAAACAGCGCAACTTGGGACTTCCCATGTTGATTCGCTTTTCCGACATTTTGGAAGACCGGATTGAGCGGTTGAACGCTTGTTTTAGTAAAGCGATCGCTCGCTACAATTACCCTGGCGTCTACCGTGGCGTGTTTCCTGTCAAATGCAATCAAGAGCGGCATTTGATTGAGGATTTGGTGAAATTTGGCAAACCCCATCAATTTGGATTAGAAGCTGGTTCCAAGCCAGAATTAATGATTGCTCTGGCTGTGTTGGATACACCAGGAGCATTGTTAGTTTGCAACGGCTACAAAGACCGAGAATACATCGAAACGGCAATGTTAGCCCAAAGACTAGGGCAAACACCAATCATCGTTTTAGAACAAATTGAAGAGGTTGATTTGGTGATTGATGCCAATCGCCAGTTAGGTATTAAGCCAATATTAGGGGTTCGCGCTAAACTCAGTACCCAAGGTATGGGACGTTGGGGAACCTCTAGTGGCGATCGCGCTAAATTTGGTTTGACAATGCCTGAAGTCATTGAGGCTGTTGACAAGTTACGGGAAGCGAACCTGCTCGATTCTTTGCAGTTGATGCACTTCCACATCGGCTCACAAATCTCTGCCATTAATGTGATTAAAGATGCCATCCAAGAAGCCAGCCGCATTTATGTGGAATTGGCAATGTTGGGAGCAGATATGAAATACCTTGATGTCGGTGGTGGCTTGGGCGTAGATTATGATGGCTCCCAAACCAACTTCTATGCATCGAAAAATTACAACATGCAGAACTATGCCAACGACATCGTGGCAGAGTTAAAAGATACTTGTGCTGAACGGGAAATTCCCGTACCAACACTGATTAGTGAAAGTGGACGAGCGATCGCTTCCCATCAGTCGGTATTGATTTTTGATGTACTTAGTACCAGCGATGTCCCCCTCGATGCACCAGAACCTCCACAAGAGGGAGAATCCCCGATTATCAATTACCTGTGGGAAACTTACCAATCCATCAATAAAGAGAACTACCAAGAGTTCTACCATGACGCCGCACAATTCAAAGAAGAAGCCATCAGCCGCTTCAACTTAGGAATTTTGCGCCTCAGAGAACGAGCCAAAGCCGAACGCCTTTACTGGGCGTGTTGCCAAAAAATTCTTAACATCACTAGGCAGCAAGAATACGTACCCGATGAACTGGAAGACCTAGAAAAAATCATGGCTTCCATCTACTACGTTAATATGTCAGTGTTTCAATCGGCACCAGATTGCTGGGCGATCGATCAGCTATTCCCGATCATGCCAATCCACCGTTTAGATGAAGAACCAACGCGACGGGGAATTTTAGCAGACTTAACCTGCGACAGTGATGGTAAAATCGACCGTTTTATTGACCTGCGCGATGTCAAATCGGTTTTAGAATTGCACACCCACAAGCCCGGAGAACCCTATTATTTGGGAATGTTCTTGAATGGAGCTTACCAAGAAATCATGGGCAATTTGCACAACCTATTTGGCGACACCAACGCCGTTCACATCCAATTGACGCCCAAAGGCTACCAGATTGAACACATAGTCAAAGGTGACACCATGAGCGAAGTGGTAAGTTACGTCCAGTATGATTCCGAAGATATGGTGGAAAACATTCGCCAGCGTTGTGAGAAAGCATTAGAAGAAAAACGCATCACCCTAGCGGAATCTCAGCGACTACTGCAAACCTACGAGCAGAGTCTCAGAAGATATACGTACTTAAATAGTTAGGGGATAGGTTACAGGGTATAGGTTACAGATTTATGAAGAAGGGGAAGGGGGAAGGGGGAAAGGTAAAAACCGTACTTCGTCCCGCTGCGCTAACGCCCGCAAGTGGCGCGACAATCATCATCCCTTTCCCCTTTCCCCTTTAACCTTTTCCCTTTTATTCACTGTTCCCTATTCCCTATACCCTGTTCCCTAATTTACATTTGTCCCCAACAATTCCTCTATTGCTTGTCGTTCAACAGGGGTATGTGATGGTGGTGTTTGACGAGCATCGGTAATTAGCCAGTCTAAAGCAGCGGCTTGAACATCAATCGCAGCACCAGTTTTATCCACGCAATAACGTCCAAATACCAGCTTATCGACTAACCGAACTCCGGGCCCCAGGCGCGACCATTCAAAAATCACGCTGTTATCTACTGTTGCGCCACTACATATCCAACAATTGGGGCCAATCATTGCTGGCCCGACAATTTTAGCTCCGTCTTCGATTCTCGTCATCCCGCCAATGTAAACGGGGCCTGTAATATCCACTTTGTCCCAATTTACGGCGACATTTAAGCCAGTGTAGATGCCGGGGGCGACTTCATGACCAGGAATTTGCACATTTTTGATTTCACCCAGCAGTACACCACGAATCGCCCGCCAATAGTCTGGGACTTTACCAATATCTACCCATTCAAAGTCCATAGGAATAGCGTAGAAGGGAGCTTTGATTTCTACCAATTTGGGAAACAATTGGCTACCAATGTCATATTCCACATCAGAGGGAATATAGTTAAAAACTTCTGGCTCAAAGATATAAATACCTGTGTTGATGTTGGTGCTGAGAGCTTCTTCAGTTGAAGGTTTTTCTTGGAAAGCTTTAACACGACCATCTTCGTCAGTCACAACCACACCGTAGCTAGAAACTTCTTCCTTGGGGACAGATTTCGTGATAATAGTAGCGATCGCTCCTTTCTCTTTATGCCATTTAACTGCCGCAGTTAAATCCAAATCAATCAAAGCATCACCGCACAAAACCACAAAGGTATCATCAAAAAACGGTGAGAAGTCTTGGATGCGGCGCATCCCTCCCGCTGAACCAATTGCTTCCCCCTCCAGTTTACCGTCGTCATCAATTTTCCCTTCAAAGGAATAGGCAATCTGTACCCCAAACCGCTGGCCGTCACGGAAATAGTTTTCTATTTCCTCAGCCAAATGACTAACGTTGACCATAATCTGGTCAAATCCATGTTGGCGTAATAGTTCCAGCAAGAACTCCATCACTGGCTTTTGCAGGATGGGAATCATCGGTTTGGGAATTGTATAGGTAATCGGACGCACGCGAGTACCCTTACCAGCCGCGAGAATCATCGCTTTCATAAAATTTATTCCTCAACCACAAGCCAGTTTACTTTCATCGAGTGATACTTAATCATCAGTTTTTATTTCTGCTGTAAGTTATCCTTCAAAATAGGAATAACAGGAATTTAGTGGTTATTACAACCATCGGTATACTTAGATGACAAGCGATCGCTTATCTTTTCAATTTACTCGGATTTTGGAACTGAATCAAAAATCTGTAAATTATCTGTAGGGCGATTTTTGATTTTCTTAGTTCATAGATTGCTCAAAAGGTGAGTATCAATTAAAGCTAAAGTTGCTGGGTCTAGAGCCACGTTCAAACCAATAATTATACTGAGACTGCTTGCAGAAAAGTATAAAAAGTCCTTGTTCAAATCCCACTTTTTAAAGGTGGGTTCCTCCTGCCTCCTGCCTCCTGCCTCCTGCCTCCTGAAAGGTCTTAGCTGAATCTGTAAGTAGGCGAACTTTAATCTCATGGTAAAACTCCTCTTGAAATAGCTCTACTTTGGATTGAGCCGAAAGTAATAGTAGCGCCCAAAAAACGCTAACTAAATTACTATGTTTAGTCTCATGTCCAGACCCATTTTGCTTGAGAAGCTTTGTTTTAGTCCACAAATCCACAAGTTGTTCTAAATTCAACCAATTTTGTTCTGAATTAAGCTCCCTTGCCGATAAATTCAACACCTGCTCCAGTTCCCCAGCTACTTCTGTCAGGTTTTCCTGGTGAGCTAACTCCAAAGCCTCCCGCATACTTTGGACGCTAGGCTGCCGTCTGGGACGGATCGGTTTAGGGACTTTTTCTACTAGTTTTAGCTGGTTCGCCATAATCTGCAATTGCTTGATTAGCTCTTGCAGAGTCACCCGGCGCTTTGGTGGCGGCATTGCCGATGGACGACGACGCAATTGCCGTTCTAATGGTAGACGATGACCCTGATGTGATAAACCATCCTCACCTTCCAATAGGGCATCATCTTCTACACCATCTTGGATATCTCCTACTGTTGACAATTGCATCAAGGTATTGGCTTTGAATAATACCAGCATTGATGCTGACAAAAATGCTTGTCCAGATTGAGACAAGTCCGCTTCATAGCCTCTTCCTATTGACTCCGGTGCCATAAGTTCTAAGTAACGGTCAATCACCTCAATCACTTGGACATCCCAAGGGTCAATTTCTCCCTGTTCAGCTTGGTAAATCAGGAGTGTGATTGTTTTTAATAGCTCGGAAGCTTCCATCAACAGGTTCTAAATTAATTAATGAGAATCAAAAGACTTTAAATTTAACAGCAAACTCATTGACTATTGGCAAAGCGTGTAGTTTATTGAAACAGAATTCAGGAGTCAGGAGCCAGAATTCAGAATGAATTTTGTGCGACTGGTGGATAGCGCAGCGTTAGCGAGTCCGCGTTCGCGTAGCGTCTCGTAGAGAGCGTCTTCATTCTGACTCCTGAATTCTGACTTCTTCTTCAAACATTTGCTTGCACTTCTTTTAATCAGAATTGCCTGCTGGCAGTCAGTATCTTCTGAAATTTGTAATCAATCACTATTGTGAATTGTGAGATCAGAATGTGCAACTTTTGACATTAATCTGGAGGCGAGTCATGGGGAATAGTGACAGTTGATACAAAGTCACCCGACTTACCGCTCTTGATCGCATCAAAAGTGCCTTTAATAGTACCAGCAATGGGAACAGCAACAAGCGTCCCCAACAATCCAGCAATCTCAAATCCCATCAAAATAGCCACAAAAATCCAAATGGGATTCAGTCCAATAAAGTTGCCGAGTAACCTGGGAGCTAACAGGTTATCTTTAACCTGCTGCATGAGAATTGCTGCCACAGCCACTTCAACTGCTAACCACCAATTTTGCAACAGTACTAAAATCGTCACCAGACCAATGCCGAGAAATGCCCCGATAAAGGGAATGAGTTCTGAGATACCGATTAATATGGCAAACAACAGGGCAAAGGGTACCTTCATCACTAAGAAAATTGGTGTTAGAGTTACCACCATGAATAGACCTAGCAACAACTGGCTGAGGAAGAAGTTCTGGAAATTTAGGCGCAAGGATGTAGTGAGGGGATCTCCAATATTAGAGGGCAAAAGATTGATCAGACCATACCAGACGCGATCGCCATATAAAAGCATATAAAAGGCAAGCACAATTACTAACACTATGTCAAGTAATCCTGAAAGCAATGTCCCAGCAAATCCCACTGCACCAGAAGCTAGCTGTTGTACCAAATTCTGAATGTTGGCATTGATTTGGCTGCTTATAACTCTCAGATCAATTGGCAAGCGTCGTTGCTTTGCCACCATCTCAAATTGCTCTAAATTTGCTTGACTGGCGGTTAACCAATCAGGGATCTTATTTAACAGTTGGATTGTTTGGTCAATGATCAACGGCACTAGGGTAACGCCCAGAATCCCAAACAGGGTTAATGTTGCAAGTAAAACTATGATCACCGCCTGAGTGCGAGTGATCCGGGCACGTTCAAAGAACTTAACCGGGTAATTTAGGAGAAAAGCCAGAATCGTCGCAATGCTTAAGACAGTAATGGGATGCTGAAAATAGCGAAAAAGCACAGATAGCAGCCACACATTAAGAGCGATAATTGGGCCACTCAGACCATAAATTAACAGGCGTTGAAGGGAGGCCGAACGGCGCATCTGATGCAACCTATTTTAGATATTCTGTAAAATTCATGATGGTACTGATCATCATGATAGATATTTTTAACAAAGATATATATAAGCGTATCTGATAGTAAGGAAACAAATCACAATGGACAAAACCGTAGCTGATCTTCGTAAGGACTACACCTTGGAAGGTTTGAGCGAACTCGAAGTAGACCTCAATCCTTTTATCCAATTTAAAAAATGGTTCGATCAGGCAATCGCAGCACAACTCCCGGAACCCAATGCCATGACCATTGCCACTGCCACACCAGATGGTAAGCCCTCTGCCAGAATGGTTTTACTTAAGGATTTTGATGAACGGGGCTTTGCCTTCTTCACCAACTACAACAGTCATAAAGGACAAGAACTGGCAGAAAATCCCCAGGCGGCTTTAGTCTTCTGGTGGGCAGAACTGGAACGTCAAGTCAGAATTGTGGGGTATGTGGAGAAAGTTTCCGAAACCGAGTCTGACCAGTATTTTGAAAGTCGCCCTGCTAAGAGTCGCTTGGGTGCGTGGGTATCTAATCAAAGCGAGGTGATAGAAAGCCGAGAAGTCTTAGAGCGGCGCTTGCAAGAGTTTAATAGCAAATATGAAAATGAGGAAATCCCCCGACCACCTCATTGGGGAGGCTTACGAGTGATCCCCACAGAAATTGAGTTTTGGCAAGGACGCCCTAGCCGTCTGCACGATCGCTTACTCTACAGGCGTTTAGATAATGGCACTTGGAATATTGAGCGATTGTCTCCTTGAGGGGATGAGGGAGTGGGGAGTAGGGAGTAGGGAGTAGGGGGAGCAGGGGAGGCAGGGGAGGCAGAGAGAGGGGAAGAATGAATAACTCATGCACCATGCCCAATGCCCAATGCCCAATGCCCCACATCACATTACCACTGGGCGATCGCATCTTGAATTGCTGCCCGTGCTTCTGATAGAGATTGGGTACGGGCATCACCCTCATTCAAACTGTTAGCGTTAATAAATTGAATGTCTGTAATCCCAATAAAACCGAAAATCGTCCGCAGGTAGGGTTCTTGGAAGTCGTATGCAGAAGCAGGAGATGTCGGGCTAAAGTCACCGCCGCGAGCTGTGATGATAACTGCCTTTTTACCCTGGACTAACCCTTTAAAACCTTGAGCATCTAGGGCAACAGTCCGGTTAATGCGAACGATTTGGTCGATATAAGCCTTAAAAGTGGAAGGTATATTGAAGTTGTACATTGGCACTCCAAAGACGTAGCGATCTGCTGCCAAAAACTCATCAACCAGTTCGTCAGAAATCCTAATTGCCTCAGTTAATTCTGGGGTATGGGTTTCTGGTGGGGAAAATGCCGCCGCAATCCAAGCTTCATCAACGTGAGGAACTGGGTAATGCCCTAAATCTCGATAGACGATCGCATCTTTAGGATGCTTGGCTTTCCAAGCACTGACAAATTCCTTAGATAGTTCTCTTGAGTGCGATCGTTCAGCACGGGGGCTGGAATCAATATGTAGAATGTTTACCACCAAATATCTCCTGATTAGCTAGGATTTACTGCTTTTACTTTTTTTGAGTCTTTATTTCAAAGCATTACATTAGATACTAAAAGTAACTAGTTACTAAAGTAAAGTAGTTACTATAAAGTAACTACCGGATAATTTTGGCTAATTTATCGATGTCTGCTTCTAAAAATCCTGATGCTTGCCCAATAAGTATTTTGATGACTTTATTATCAGGGCCCTGGACAATGTATATACTCTGGGTGTTGGGTAATAGTGGGCCTACTCGCTTTGGTGCATTGAAGCGACAAGTAGAGGGTATCTCAACCAAAATGCTGACAGAAAGACTGAGGATGCTTGAGGCAGCAGAAATTATTTATCGCCAGTATGAACCAACTATCCCACCCCAAGTAACTTACGGTCTTACAGAACGCGGACAGGAATTAATTGATGTGCTTCATCAACTCAATTCACTTGCTGAACGTTGGTATGGTAGCGAACAACAGTCTGAATGTGAATTAAAAAAGCCGATGGAGAATGCATCGGCTTCGCTAACAAAATTCAACAGATGATATAGTCTACTGTTCCTGGATCGCTGCTGCTTTGGGAGGAAACTGAATTCTGGGATCTGGCATGAAATTGTATCTCAAGTACAATCCTCCCCAGACAAACAAGACAATTAACAACGCACCAATACCAAGAGGACTAGGAAGCCAGAAAACAGCCTCTATGTGGTTTAGCTCACCAGGTTGGAGTTTCCACACTAGTTGATTGCCATTTTTTTCTGGTTCTATGGCAGTTTCAGTTAGTTGAATGTTTTTGGCTCCCCAAGGAGTCTTCAAGCTAAATTCCAAATCCAGAATTGAACCAGCATTAGTCAAGACGTTACCTTTGCTGGCAATTAGAGATAGCGATCGCAAATCCAAATCATAAATCAACCGATTTCTGACTAAAAGCAAAAAATTGTTCTCCTCTAAGAGGACGTTTGATTCAATTTTCGGCAGTTCTGAGTCAGATTCGCTCTGGACAGGCTCAGAGGGTTGATTTGCATGGGAGTTAAAAAATTCGTTGAACTTTTCTTGCAATTCCGTACCACTGCTAAAAGGAATGGTGACAATAATTTCTTCTTGGGAAACTCGCTGCGTTTTACCTTCTAGTTGACGGGCGCGGCGTTCTATGCTGTTTAACCATTCGTATACAGAATCACCACTAAAACTAGTTAATCGTTCTCCCAACTTAATATGCTGTACTAGTTCACCACTATTTGAATTGTCAAAATTAACCCCCACATCGTACTTTACACAGCCAGAAAGTAGCAGGGATGTTAACAATACTAGCCACAGAATAGGGCTTCGCATGGGAAAGACACGGTTCATTCGATTTCGACCATTTAGTTTTATATTTCTCAATACCAAACTAAATGGTCTGATAAACCACAAAAAAATCTTTCCGAAAATTGAAAAATTCATAATTATAAATCTCCCCAAAAGTCAACAGATTTTGGATTTTAAATTTTGGATTTTGGATTGACCCTACCGATAAACGGATGAAGCCCAAAGATTTTAAATTTTGGATTTTGCTTTATGCCTTATCCCTTGTGAGTGAGATATAAACCAAAAGAATCTAAAATCTCAAATCCAAAATCCAAAATTGATATTAGCTAGGGGTTCCTGAAAAATTCAACCAAAGCAAACACGAGATGGTTAAACCAATGGCAATTAGCGCCACCCAGATAAAGCGATTATCTCTGGTATTGACCTGACTGAGATCAACGAATTCTGGCTCCGTAGGTTTAGGTTTTTGCTGAACAGAAGATTTAGTGGATTTAGCAGCTACAGAAATTTTGAGTTCATTATCGGGTAGTGCGGCCAAATCAGGGATTTCGGTCATCCATTCGCTAGGTCTTTTCAGCTTTGGTGCTTTTAAAATGTAAAGCATCCGTCGCGCTTGTTTGCTGGTTTCAAAATAGGGATGGCGTTTGAGTCTTTCGCAAAGAGCGATCGCATCATCGGTGCGTCCAGCTGCTTCATAAGCTGTCACCAGATAAATTTCTACTTCACCCCCAAGCCGAGAATTACGAGCTAAAAGGGCGCTGGCCTTTTCTAAATTTTCTACAGCTTCGCGGTATTGCCCATTTTCAAAGGCAATTTTTCCAGTCTGGTAGTGGGTTTTAGCAATTTCTAAACTTTCTGCACTCACGTCTTATATAAAAATCAGCACTGTTTTCATTTTGCCAATATCAGCAATCTTTTTGGAATCTTTTCAAAAGCTGGCAATCTGAAAGTGGATAAACTTCTAAAATTTTAACTAAGTAGCTGTGACTATTTTCTGATTAAAAATTCCGGTATCTTATGCAGGTGAGCAAAATATGTTGAAAATCAAGCATTCACAACTGAATTGGCTCCTAGCAGGTATGACTTTAGCAGTGATGGGTGTAACCATTGCTCCAGCTTCCGCCCAGCGTGTGATCGTGATTGATGGTGGCTATGGAGTTAGGCATAGCTGCGGAGCTGCTTGTCGTCAGACATCGCCATCTGTCGGTTCCTTTATTTATGGTAGTCCGATTCCTACACCTATGCCTGTAGACCCAGCAACAGGATTAATCCCACAACGCAATCATTTCCGCGATTATTCCTATCCTCAATTCAGGCAAAATGTGAGAAATTCCACCCTGATTAATCCAACTCTGGTTAATCCGTCAATTCGAGACTCAACCATAGTTAATCCGGTGATTATCAATAATTCATGGCGTCGTACACCATTTAGTGGCGGGCGATCGCGGGTTATTATTACCTATCCCCGCTAGGGAAGTGGAGGAGCAGTAGGAGAACTCCTCACTCCTCACTCCTATGAGGTAAACTGCGAACCGAGAATCATTGTCCCAATCCCAACATCAGTAAAGATTTCCAGTAATAGGGCGTGGGGAATGCGGCCATCAATGATGTGTGCTGCACGGACTCCTTGAGCAAGCGATCGCACACAACAACTCACTTTAGGAATCATCCCACCGCTGACTATGCCATTAGCAATCAACTCGCGGGCTTCGCGGATATCTACTTTCGGAATCAAAGTAGATTGATCTTTGTAATCTTTTAAAATTCCACTGGTATCGGTCAGTAAAATTAACTTTTCTGCTCCCAGTGCAGCAGCGATTTCTCCAGCTACAGTATCAGCGTTAATGTTATAAGCTTGCCCTGTTTCGTCTGCGGCGACGCTGGAAACTACCGGAATATAGCCATTGCTAGCGAGGGTGTCCAAAATCTTGATGTTGACATTGCTAACTTCCCCCACAAAGCCGATGCCTTCTTGACCTTGAGGACGGGCTGTAAATAGATTACCGTCTTTACCGCAAAGTCCTACAGCCAATCCACCAGCTTGGTTAATCAGCGCGACAATTTCTTTATTAACTCGACCAACTAAAACCATTTCCACCACATCCATTGTGGCAGCATCAGTGACTCGCAAACCATTCTTAAATTGTGGTTCGATGCCCAGCTTATCTAACCAACTGTTAATTTCTGGGCCACCACCGTGTACTACAATCGGACGCAAGCCCACGCAGGATAAGAATACAATGTCGCGGATAACTTTGTCTTTGAGTGCGCTATCTTTCATAGCTGCACCACCATATTTGACAACAACAGTGCGACCGGCAAATTGTTGAATATAAGGTAGTGCTTCGCTTAGTACACGTACACGAGTGGCTTCAGCTTGCCTGATGTATTCAGAATCGTTGTCCGTCATGAGGAGCCGCCGTTGAGAGTTAAAACCTATTTCAGTAAGTGTAGAAGACTTTGTAACCTGTAACAATGTCTTGTGGCTGCCAAGAGCAAAATAAGCTTTTTGTATAAGTATCACTTACAAAAACTTATTTTTAAGATACAAGATTAGGTGCAGCGTTAGCGGAACCCAACATTATAAATAAACTGCTTAAGGAGCAATATTTCAGTACAACATTATGCCTGATGGTAGTGTTCGGAATAACTGATACCAAATAAATCACTGTTGCCAGATTACCCGACATAACAAGCAAGCGATCGCTCCTTCAAACCTCTAAAATTGGAATTATTCGGCTGAAGCTAGGGAATGAAAATGACCACGCTGCTAATTCAAACTGAAAGCACACCCCTAACGGTAAATTTCCCTTCGCTGGTGCAGATGACAAATGAGCAGTTCTATGAATTCTGCCAAGCCAATGGAGATTTACGAATCGAGCGCACTGCTAATGGTGAAGTTATCGTTATGCCACCAGCTTTTTCAGATACGGGCAACCGTAACTTTAACATTGCTGCACAGCTGGGGAATTGGACTGAACAAGATGGCACTGGCATAGGCTTTGACTCCAGTGCAGGTTTTACACTACCCAATGGAGCAATGCGTTCCCCTGATGCTTCTTGGATTGAACTGGAGCGCTGGAATGCTTTAACAGATGCACAAAAAGCCTCATTTGCACCAATTTGTCCCAGCTTTGTGATTGAGTTACGCTCCTCTAGCGATCGCCTAATAAAATTACAAGACAAAATGCAGGAGTACATCGATAACGGTGCGTTACTAGGCTGGTTAATCGATCGGCAGAATCGAAAAGTCTATATTTACCGTCCGAATCGAGAAGTTGAAATTTTGGATAATCCCGAAGTAGTTAGTGGCAATCCAGAATTACCAGGATTTATCCTGCGTATGGGCAAAATTTGGTAACTTACGCCTAATGTGAAACTTGTGTTTTGAGAATGTTGGGAATTCCCTCAAGTACTCGCTTGGCAATGTCTTCAGGTGTATCCCCCTCTCGCTCGGTGATGTGCAAATCGGCTTGAGAGTATAGTGGTGTTCGTTGTTCGAGGAGCGATCGCAACTTAGCTTTAGGATCGGCATCTTGCAGTAGTGGTCTTGTGGTATCCTCAGCTAAACGGTTGTAAATTATCTCCACTGGCGCATCTAGCCACACTATCAACCCGTGGTGCAAGTAACCCCAATTTTCTCGCCGCAGTACAATGCCCCCACCAGTTGCTATAGTCAACTTTGTAAAAGCACAGACTTGTGAAAGTACATCGCTTTCTAACTGACGAAATCCCGCTTCACCTTCTTGGGCAAATAACTGATTGATAGATTTACCTGTTGCTTGGGCAATAACATCATCCGTATCTACAAACCCATAACCCAATTCCTTGGCTAGTAAGTGCCCTACTGTCGTCTTACCAACGCCCATAATACCAATTAAGTACAGGTTGACTCCTTGTAATAAGCTGCTCACCAGTTGCTTCGCTCCAATTATTAGTTCTGAGTCACAGTTTAAAATTATAAACTCAATGACTCAATCTAAGATTTAAAAATACGGAGTTTTGCATCTATCTCGCAACCAGATATACAAAAGAGCGATCGCGCTATGGGTAGTCACAAAGGCGACGCACCCATCCCAACCAAAACGTAGGGGTTTAGCAATGCTAAACCCCTACACGCCAACACATCTACGACTAAAAAGGTACATCTAATAGCAAACCGTGCTGCTGGGAAATATCACCAGGATTTTCACGATCATTTTCCCATCCTAAAGGATTATTAATAATATATTTTCTAATTGATTCTAAAGATTCTTCATTGCTATTAATATGTTCATAAAAATTTCTTTGCCATACTGAAGATATACCTTTTAGATTGCAAATTTGATTAATCTTTTTGGTAACGGCACTTTTATAAGACCTAATCACACAAGGAATTGAACCAGATACCATTTTGCCATACTTCCTTAGCTCATTCTCGCTGGTAATTGTGTTATGAATCCATAATATTCCATGAATATGATTGGGCATAATCACAAATATATCTAATTGTATGTGTGGAAAATGTTGAGGAATTTCTTGCCAGCAGTTACAAGCAATCGTCCCTAGCAAATTTAATTTCATTTCTCCTTGTTTGATATCACCAAAGATACATTGTCTGTTTTTTGTACAAATGGTAATGAAATATGCACCTTCTTGGGTGTAATCATAATCTTTTAATCGAATAGAACGGCGATGGTGAATTTGTGGATTATAAAACACTGTTATTTTGAGGACTTATCTTGATAAAAGTGAATTTCTGGTGATGGTCACATCGTTGGTATTATTACATTGTAATCCCGTAATATCATGACCTACTAGGGATTACGGCGTAGGGGTTTAGCAATGCTAAACCCCTATATTTATTGACGATAGACGAGCGATCGCTTGTCAGGTTGGTAATGCTACCCCACGCTATTATTTTTATGATCGCTACCCTTAGACCTGATTGCACTCTTATTGCTATGCCCACAACGTCAGGGTAGGGGTTTAGCAATGCTAAACCCCTACAAATCTATTATTGATAATGTATTTAAAGTAACTTAGATAATAAATTAAAGATTCTTCTGTGAAATTACTACAAGTAATAAATTACGAATTTGTCAGGAATGTAGTAAATTCGCTGAAGTAACTTGGTAATTGCTGCATAGCGATCGCTATGCTTAACGAAAAAATTAATATAGCTTGTTTGAAACTTTATCCAAACAATATCTGTCTATTTAAATAATCAGGATTTTTACCCTGATAGGTAATTTTAAGTATACACAATACTGTGTTTCTAACAGCACAGGGTCGTTATTCTAAAAGTTCAGTTATAACAAGCCCCACTCCATTAAATGTTTTTTGTAAAGGTGTAAATGATGACTTATTTGCTGCGATCGCTAAAAAAAACCTTGCAAAGTTGAAGTTTCGACGCAAAAACTACTGCATATTTCACCCCAATAAGCCTGAATGAATAAATATAGTATGAATGAGGTGTCAACCATGACTCGAATTCGTGACGTTGTACAAAGAGCTTTAGCTACTGGCTATTTGACAGTGGAAGCTGAAGATCAACTACGACAACTGTTGACTACCCGATATGACTTAGAAGATTTTAATGCTTTCATGACTTTGCAGGAAGCTGCCATGACTGGTAAGGTCAAGCAGGAGTCTAGAGAGCAGTGTGGCATTAATAAGTAGAGACGTAGCCTACTACATCTCACCGACGGGGGCGTTTATCATCATCCTCAAAATCATCATCATCCTCAAAAAATTCCCAATCATCATCATCGGCTTGATTCGCTTGATTGCTAGTCGGCGGCTGATAAGGGGGGATGATTACTCGGTAATCAGCATCATAAACAGATTCACTTTTTCCCGCAGCTGTATTTTTTGGCTCACGGTAGCTGTAAGAATAAACTGAACCAGACTGAGAACTGCTTTTGGCTTCTGATTGACGTTCGTAAGTTTTAGAATCTCTAGGCTGTTGAGCTTGAGAATTGGGGGTAGGCGCTTCCTCTGACTTTTCATCAAAGTTCCAATCATCATCTCTACCATTTGTCTCCCAATCATCAAATACATCACTGCTAGCCTCTTCTTTTTTACTAGCTGGTGGTGGAGGACTGGCAGGACGAGATGTCGGTTCTTCTCTCCGAGTTGCCTTTGCACGCGTTGAAGTTGCAGTTGCTCTGTTAGGAGTTTGGCGTTGTCCTCCTACAAAATAACTGGATAATTTAAACAAGGTAGCAATCAATACAGATGTGAAAGCACCAGTGGCAGTACTGAAAAAAATCCATATCGCTAGTGGTAATGGTTGAGTTTTCACCCCCAAAAATACTAGCGATAGGGCAGGTGAGAAATTTTGGACTAACAACAGTGTTAGTCCTCCCAGTACTGCCACCAATAGAATTAAGCGAATTACAGCCATAGTAATTTTGTCGGTTGTCAGTGGTTAGTTGTCAGTGGTCAGTGGTCAGTTGTCAGTTATCAGTCTGATTACTCTTCACTAATTACCGTTCACCGACTACTGACACTATCAGCCATCTCTATCATTACCCTTTTAGGACTATTGTGAAATTTCCGATGAGTCCACTGAGGGCGTTAGCGACGACCTTCCCACCGCTGAATTGGGATGCAGTCAATATCTAGTTGATCTAAAGCACGGGCAACTACAAAATCAACTAAATCTTCGATGGTTTGGGGATTGTGATACCAGGCGGGAATAGCGGGAACAACTCTAACTCCAACTTCTGCTAAAGAGGTTAAGTTACGCAGGTGGATGAGGCTAAAAGGCGTTTCACGCGGGACAATGACCAGCTTTCGCCCTTCTTTGAGTTGGACATCCGCTGCCCGTTCTAGTAAATCGGAACTCAAGCCAACTGCTAGCTTTGCCACTGTACTCATGCTGCATGGAATGATCATCATCCCCAGAGTGGCAAAGGAACCACTGGCAATTCCGGCTCCAACATCACTCCAAGGATGGCAGCGGAGTTTACCCGAAAGTGCAACTCCAGCTTGCTCTCGCCAAAATTGTTCTTGCCCGGTTGGCTCTGGTGGCATCCGAATTTCCTGTTCTGACTGCCAAACCATGTAAGTTGATTTAGAGGCAACCAATTCAATGCTATACTCCGCTTCTAGCAAAAATTTGATCGCGCGAACAGCGTAAATCAGACCAGATGCGCCCGATACGCCTAAAATTAAAGGTTTGGTGTTATTTGACACGTAAGTTTTAGTGGATTTTACTCATCCTCAGAGTAAGGATCTAGGTCATCAGGCTCAATGTCATTTGGTAAGTAGAGGTCTGAAAGCTCCTCACGAGAATCATTGCCAGTTAAACCTTTGGCTACACCATCACTGCCGACTGTTACCAAATCAATTTGCTGACGGTAGTAATCGACACTCTTAACTTGCACAGCGACGCGATCGCCTAATCGATAAGAAGCGCGATTTTTGCGCCCAAATAGTGCCTGTTGTCTGGCGCGATATTCATACCAATCATCTTTGAGAGAACTGACGTGTACCAATCCTTCTACCCGCAAAGGCACACCAGGATTACTGCTGGATTCTACCTCGGCGGCTGGTACTTCAATTTCTACAAAGAAACCGTAGGATTGAACCCCGGTAATTACGCCTTGAAATACCTGGCCGATGCGCTGCTTCATCAGTTGGGCTTTTTGCAGTCCAGCTAAATCGGCTTCAGCTTCTTGGACTTCTTTTTCTCGGTCGTTGATTTGGACAATTACCCTAGTTAAATCGCTTTGCAGTTCTTGTTGCAATTCTGGGGGTAAAACGTTCCAGTTAATTTCCTCGTGGCTGGAGGAGTGACGCAGGTTAACGCGCTCTCTGACACGGGTATTGCGGCGATCGCGTCCGTTTTCGAGTAGCGTGTAATACACTCTCTGCATCAGCAAATCTGGGTAACGCCGTAAGGGAGCGCTAAAGTGGACATATTGCGGTAGTGCTAGACCAAAGTGAGATCCTTTGGTGGTACTGTACGCAGACGGCTTAAGTGTATCTTGTAATAAGTAAGTAAGAACTTGCTCAGAAGGAGATTCCGCAAAAGCTGTAGTCAAATGTTGATAATCTAAGGGTTGAATATCGACTTCTGCATCTAATGTGAGATCAACGCCTAAATTGACTGCCAATTTCAGCATTTCCTGAACATCTTCAACATCGGGTGTACCTTGGACTCGCCAGATAGCGGGAACACCAAGAGCATTTAAGTGAGTTGCGAACAGTTGGTTAACTAGCAGCACTAACTCCGTGAGTAGCGATCGCACTGGTAAATCATTCACCACCACAGCGCCTAAAATCCCCTCATCATAATAGGCGTTTTGGCTAGGCGGCAGATTCAACTGGAGGCTACCACGATTCAACCGTACCTGTTTGACGGCTGTTTGCAAGGCTTGGAGGTCTTGCAGGATTTGGGAAACCTGTGATGATTTATCTTGAGCTTCACCTGTGAGAATTGCTTGAGCTTGTTCTGTAGTCAGTGCAGTCTCTACGTTGATCACACTGGGTTGAATTTCCCACTCCAGCACTTCTCCCGATTGGGGATCAATGGTAATTAAAAAAGAGATGGTTAAGCGATCGCTCCCAGGTACTAAAGAACAGCGTTCTGCCACCAGTGGAGGCAAAATTGGCAGCACTAATTCTCCCAGATACACTGATTTACCCCGTTTGAGAGCTTCTCGATCTAGGGCTTCGTCAGGTTGGACATAGTGGGAAACATCAGTGATATGAACGCCCAACAGCCAATTTCCGGCCAAGTTTTTTTCTAAACTAAAAGCGTTTTCTATAACTTTGGTATCGCCATTTACCCCTTCAATGGTGAGAGTAAACAAATTACGCAAATCTAGCCGATTTTTTAGGTCTGCTTTGAGCAGCTTTTTGGGTAACCTGGTAGCTGCTTCGAGGACATTATCTGGAAAAGTCCGGGAAAGGTCGTGTTTGCACGTAACTAAATCTATATCAGCAGCAGCTTCGGCATCGCTGCCGAGAATTTGCACCACTCGACCAAGGGGAGGATATTGTGCCAACGGATAACGCAAAACTTCCACATGAACCAGGTGATCGATCGCTTCTTCCAGCTTTGCCTCATTAGGTTGAATCTTGAGTTCAAACAGCAATCGATCATCTAAAGGCACAGCTCGGAAACCAGTTTCCACCTGCTTAATTCGTGCCAGTAAAGTGTGATTAGAACGTTCGAGAATCAGCTTCACCTCCCCTTCGGGAGAGCGACGGCGACTGCCTTCCTTGAGAACTCTCACCAAAACGCGATCGCCATTCCAAGCATTACTCAGATGACTTTCGCGGATGTAAATATCCTCAGCTCCTTCCACATCTTGAATAGCAAAGCAAAAGCCTTTACTAGAACAACGGAGTTTTGCCTCAATGATTCCGTCTTCTGATATACGGCGGTACTTGCCCCGTTCCTTCACTAAAATACCGATTTTTTCAAGAACATCTAAGGCAATGTGAAGTTTGTGTAAGCTTTTTTCATCTTCACAGCCAAGTTTCTTTTCTAAAACCTTCCGAGCTACCAATTTATCATCGGTGAAATTGGCAAGGAGTGTAGCGATTGAAAATTCCATGCAGTGAACCGACCTTTGGTCAAAACATCATTTTTTGTTTAATCTAGTTCCTTTCTGTATACCCTCACGGCTTACAGAAACAAGTTGGAAACGAATTGCCCAGAGGCAAGGCTTCCTAAGTTCCAAGGGAAGGAAGCCCGACCCAGCAAGAGTGGGAAACTACTCCCGCAGTTCCGAGCAAAGGAAGCCGACCCACGGACAACTCTGGGCGTCTACGAACTTCTCACTGCACGATGCTCTCAGAATTCGCCTGCGTTTAAGTCCCTTCACCTAACCAAACTTAAGATTGCACGCCTGATTCAAATTTAGCCCCGCTAGGTAATTACGCGACGGGTTTTTGAGAAGCTGGGTTTAGAGAATCCATACTACCCAAAAGCGCTATACAGGGGAGCCACTGCGGTGAGGCAGCCCCCGTTTTGGCGGTTTCCGTCGTTAGCGCTAGCGATAGCGAGGAACGAGCATCGGAACGAGCGTCTGGGGGACTTGCCGAACCCGAAGGGTCTTGGGGTCTCCCCAAGTGGAGGAGGCAGTGCGGTCTTGGGGTCTCCCCAAATGGAGCAACTGCCGTCAAGTGGCGTGGAAACTACAGGTGTTTGATTGTCTAGAGTGAAGGTAATTTTACGCCATTAGACTCTGATTTTTAACTAGGAGGAACTGCTGGTGAACCCAATTGTCCCACATGTAGAATCGGTAACAATTAGGTGAGCAGCTTAATAAGCAGTGAGGGCGAACCTTATCTTCATTATTGTAGATTTAGAGCGCACTTCCAGAAAATAGTTCTAGATAATGAGTTGGGTCATCAGTATAGCATTGCAGGCAAGACTACCCAGGTAAGTTAGCACTAGCCAAAATTTTCGTCAAAAAAGAGCTACTGCTACAATTGGGACACAAGGCAAAGCAAAAATATTACTTTAAAAGGGACTGGGGATTAGGGATTGGTGATTAGGGATGAGGTATTAGGGATTAGGATTAAAATAATTCTTTCCCAATCCCCAATCCCTAGTCCCCAATTCCCAAATTCCCAGTCCCCAGTCCCCAACAGATTTAGATTGGTAGCAGTATTATGTTGGCTCAATTCCAGAGCTTGTATCCCAAGGGCAGTTTGATTTCTGAATTAGTACAGATTTTTCAAGGAAAATATATTGTCAGGGCAAGCGTACAAATTGAAGGCGTAACCCGTGCTACGGGTATGGCAGCGGCAGAAACAGTAGAAGCAGCAGAAGACCAAGCCAGAACTAGGGCGCTGATAGTTTTGGGTATTACAAATGCGTCACCAGAATCAGTGGCATTTACCTCAAATCCAATTTCCCCGGTACAACAAAACCCTCCCTTGAACCCCAAAGGTGGATTGAATGAGTCTGCTGCCTATTCTCCTGCAAAAGATGGAGATTTTGTTAGTAGTCAGTGGCCACCGGTTAGCGACAAAGAAATATCTATACCGCCTTCCAAAGGACGGAACATTAAACCAGAAGTAGTAACAAGCAGTAACGAACAGTACGAGTACAGCAATACTGCACCCCTAACAAGCGATACCTATAGCCAGGATTTAAATCAAAACTTTCCTGTTACTCCCAATCGGGAGCTAGAATTTGATCCTCCAGTTGAAAAATTGGAAATAACCTTTGATAACCAGGTGGAAAATCAAACCTTTCCAGCAATTTCTGCTAATAATGTCACACCATTTACACCCCGGAGTTACAGCCCTCAAGAGGATGTCCCTACCCCTTCAGGAACAGGAAAGAGAAAGAAGAAAGCTGAACCCGTGGATTTATCGGATGTAATTGCTAAAACAGATGTTGAACTTCAGCGTTTAGGCTGGACACCAGAACAGGGACGAGAGCATCTGATTAAAACTTACGGTAAGCGGGGGCGAACTTTGCTAACTGAAGAAGAATTGCACGGATTCCTCAAATTCCTTCAATCTGAGCCAGACCCAATAGCGGGATTTTGATTTGTCATTTGTCATTGGTCATTTGTCATTTGTTCAAATCGGTATTAAGTACTTGAGTAGACTACCCATTTCAAAAATAACCCCTCTTCATAAATAAAGAGGGGTTATTTTTGGGGTTTAAGGGAATTAAAAGTGGTAAATCACCATTTAATCGTGATTATTAATTAACAGCAGCAACGGCTGGACGGCTACCAGCGGCGTGACGGTCAATCACTTGGTCAATTAAGCCATATTCCCTGGCTTCTTCTGGCGACATAAAAAAGTCACGTTCAGTATCTTCAGCAATTCGCTCAATTGGTTGACCTGTATGTTCAGCTAAATAGTCGTTTAGCCGCTTCTTGTGGTACAAAATTTCCCGCGCCTGAATTTCAATATCAGTCGCCTGTCCTTGAGCACCCCCTAAAGGTTGATGAATCATAATCCGAGAATGGGGTAGACTCATTCGTTTACCCTTAGCACCTGCACTGAGGAGGAAAGCGCCCATACTCGCCGCCAATCCGGTACAAATTGTACAGACATCAGGGCGAATGTGTTTCATAGTGTCAAAAATGCCCATACCAGCCGTCACCGAACCACCGGGAGAATTGATGTACATATAAATGTCTTTCTCCGGGTCTTCAGCATCCAAATACAGCAGTTGGGCAACAATCAAGTTAGCAATGTTGTTGTCAACCTGTTGTCCCAAAAAGATGATGCGCTCACGTAACAGCCGTGAGTAGATGTCAAAGGCGCGTTCACCTCGACCCGATTGTTCAATAACGATAGGAATCATGGAAGCGTGTTTGTGGCTACTTTAAATACATTTTATCGGTGACAGCACAAAACTGGGGTTTATCTCTACTGTTCTCAGCTAGATAGAAGCAAATCTTTCCCATTCTGCTTTATCAAACAAGGGAGCAAAAGCACATTTTGCAATAGATTCAACCTTTAAGGGCACTTTTTAGTGTTAAAAGCTGTCTAAGAGAATATCCCGCTTTAGGGAAGAACTGATTAAAAAACTCCAACTCTCGCCATCTCATGTTTCGGCCTTTGCTGCACAACCTTGGCGATGTGTGTGATTAGACCGATAACCGAAATCCGACTTGCTTAGGGAATTATATTAAATATCGAGTAACATTTTAAACATTTTTTTATAATTTCCCTCAGCAATTATCAAGTTATTTTTGTTAGATTCGGTAAATCGATAGTACGAGGTGTATTTAGAATAACCAGTCCTACTTGAAATGCTATCCACTAAGAGAGAGACGTGCCATGCTGGAAAAACTTGTACAAGCCGCCATCATCACCTTCTTGCTCCATTTGATAGCAGGACTTAGCCCAAATACTTTAATTCAGACAAAAACAGCATCACCTGTGCGAGAAACGCCACCAAATATTGTTAGCTTGCTATTGCGAACTTTTCAGTAAAAATGTTTCATAAGTTGCACAGTTGTAAGTAAGTCGGTGCAAATCAATCCAACTACATCAACAACTATATGAAGATGATTTCCTTGTAATCAGCGCTTTAGCGCTAAAGCGCTGACTACAAACCCGGAATTTTTTTACACCAACTTACTTAGGCGATATCAAAGACATGAACTATTACTTCCTACCCAAGAGGTAATTTGCGCGTAGGGTTTCTTGCTTATGTAGAGAGCCGTCTCGGCTAACACTCCTGGGAACAGGGTAGACTGAGCAAAGAAGGCAACTACTTGCATTTGAACATGACTAATCGCCTTGCTGAAGCTAAGAGCCTCTATCTCCGCAAACACGCCGAAAACCCCATTGATTGGTGGCCTTGGTGTGACGAAGCGCTTGCAACTGCAAGGGCGCAAAATAAACCGATTTTTCTCTCCATTGGCTACTCTAGTTGCCACTGGTGTACTGTTATGGAAGGCGAGGCTTTTTCTGATATTGCGATCGCTAACTACATGAATACCAATTATCTTCCCATCAAAGTAGACAGGGAAGAAAGACCTGACCTCGATAGCATCTATATGCAAGCTTTGCAGATGATGAGCGGTCAAGGGGGTTGGCCTTTAAATATTTTTCTTTCCCCAGAAGATTTAGTACCGTTTTACGCTGGTACTTATTTTCCTGTAGACCCGCGCTATGGTCGTCCAGGATTTTTACAGGTGTTGCAAGCCCTTCGCCGTTATTACGATACAGAAAAAGCGGACTTACAACAACGCAAAGCCCTAATTATTGAGTCTCTGCTCACGTCTGCGGTGTTGCAAGATGGTACAACAACCGAGGTTGAAGACCATGAATTACTCCGCCAAGGTTGGGAAACTAGTACGGGTGTAATTGCCCCTAGTCAATCCGGTAATAGTTTTCCGATGATTCCCTATACAGAATTAGCACTGCGGGGAACTCGATTTAATTTTGAATCTCGCTATGATGGCAAGCAAGTTTGTACCCAACGGGGACTAGACTTAGCGCT
The DNA here is from genome assembly GCF_048836525.1 of Nostoc sp. CALU 546. Classification (NCBI taxonomy): domain Bacteria; kingdom Bacillati; phylum Cyanobacteriota; class Cyanophyceae; order Nostocales; family Nostocaceae; genus Nostoc; species Nostoc sp. CALU 546. The sequence continues at coordinate 2,709 of NZ_JAWJTF010000033.1, read as the reverse complement.
GGGAGGCATTTATGACCATGTGGCCGGTGGTTTTCATCGCTATACTGTTGACCCGACTTGGACAGTTCCCCACTTTGAAAAGATGCTCTACGACAATGGACAGATTGTCGAGTATATAGCTTCTTTGTGGAGTACGGGAGTACAAGAGCCAGCGTTTGAGAGGGCGGTTGCTGGTACTGTACAATGGCTGAAGCGGGAAATGACCGCGCCTGAAGGTTACTTCTATGCTGCTCAAGATGCCGACAGCTTCACTGATCCCACGGCGGTAGAACCAGAAGAAGGAACTTTTTATGTCTGGAGTTACAGTGATTTAGAACAACTGTTAACGCCTGAAGAATTAACGGAATTACAACAGCAGTTTACCGTGACCCCTAACGGCAACTTTGAAGGACGTAATGTTTTACAAAGACGCCATGCAGGTCAACTGAGTGCAACGCTGGAAACGGCACTGAGCAAGCTGTTTACAGCTCGTTATGGCGTTAGTTCTGAGTCTCTAGAAACCTTTCCCCCAGCTCGTAACAACCAGGAAGCAAAAACCACTAACTGGCCAGGTCGCATTCCCTCAGTGACAGATACAAAAATGATTGTCGCCTGGAATAGCTTGATGATTTCTGGGCTGGCTAGGGCTGCTGGAGTGTTCCGACAACCGTTATATCTAGAATTAGCAGCACGAGCGGCGAATTTTATCTTGGAAAATCAGTTTGTAGATGGGCGTTTCCAGAGACTTAACTATCAAGGAGAAGCGACCGTTTTAGCTCAGTCTGAAGATTACGCTTTGTTTATTAAAGCTCTTTTGGATTTACAAGCTTCCAACCCTGAGCAGAAGCAATGGTTAGAAAATGCGATCGCTATCCAAGATGAATTTAACGAATTTCTTTGGAGCGTAGAGTTAGGTGGTTATTATAACACGTCAAGCGATTCTAGTCAATATTTAATTGTCAGAGAGCGCAGTTACGCGGATAATGCGACACCATCAGCTAATGGAATTGCGATCGCTAATCTTGTCCGTCTCGCCCTACTCACTGATAATCTAGATTATTTAGATTTAGCGGAACTTGGTTTGAAAGCTTTTAAGAGTGTAATGCATCGCGCTCCTCAAGCTTGTCCCAGCTTGTTTACAGCTTTGGATTGGTATCGTAATTCTACCTTGATTCGCAGTACAACCGAGCAAATCAACGCTTTGATCCCCAAGTATTTGCCGGTGGCTGCGTTTGCCATCACATCTGATTTACCAGAGGGAAGCGTTGGGTTAGTTTGCCAAGGTTTGAAGTGCCTTGCACCAGCAGAAAGTGTAGAGCATTTATTGCAGCAAGTGGAGAAAAGTCAGGTGAGGGCGTGAAATCGCTCTCAAGAAGGGATTAAAGGGATTAAATACTCTCAATATTCTCATTGAGATCCTCAACCGCCAGGGGTTATAAACCCCTGGCTAATAGCTTAAGTCCTCTAAAAGAGGACTAAACAAGAATTTCAGTCCATTTCAATTCAAGTGGACTGTAACTCTTTGTTAGTCTTCTTTAGAAGACTTTCGCTATTAGCCTTAGAATTCATTCTGAGGCGGTCGTTGGGATTGATGCAAGATGTCAGTTTCAATGCACTTTAGCTATTAGCCAGCGATTTGAATCGTTGGCGAGCGATTGCATAAATGCAAGATATATTTCTACTCTCTATTTTTTTGACGAATGACTATTAACTCATGTCGCAAATTAACCGCCATTGTATTAGCAGGCGGTAAGAGTTCTCGGATGGGTCAAGATAAAGCCTTGATTCCCATTCAAGGGATACCTTTGTTGCAGCGAGTTTGTAGCATTGCTCAAAGCTGTGCTGATGTTATTTATGTAGTCACTCCCTGGCCAGAACGCTATCAAGATTTGCTTTTGCCTAGCTGCCAATTTATCCGAGAAGTACCTTTATCTGGAGAATCTCTAGCCCACGGGCCTTTAGTTGGGTTTGCCCAAGGGCTAGCCGAAGTGCAAACAGATTGGGTGCTGTTGCTAGCTTGCGATTTGCCCAGGTTGCGGGTTGAGGTGTTGCAAGATTGGGTAACTAGACTTGATAGCGTGGGGGATGATAAGGTCGCAGCTTTAGCCGATCATCCTAAAGGCTGGGAACCTCTGTGTGGTTTCTATCGCCGTCGCTGTTTGCCACAACTCCTAGAGTTTATCAACCAAGGTGGGCGATCGTTTCAACAGTGGCTTCGGCAATATCCGGTAGAAGTTTTGCCCTTAGCAGAACCCGAAATGCTGTTTAACTGTAATACACCAGACGACTTGGCTTTAAGTTAATATCAGTTTCCAACAGAGGCGCACGTTAAAAATTTAATTGCGAATTGCGAAAGCGTTGCGGTAGCGTACCCTTACAGGGAAGCAAGCTACGCGCAGCGTCTCGTAGAGAGGAACGAGCGTCATTGCGAATTGATTTCATTTTTGCGTGCCAATACCGTCGCACAAGTGCCTGTCATTCTCGCTGACATCAGGATTATTTTTTAAAGGGTTATAGGTTAAATAATCGCGTACCGAATCACAACTGCGCCTCATTAAAGAGTCTAAATCTAGATGATCCCAGAGTTTAATAGTGTTGTCAGATACCGTGGCGATGGTTTTGCCGTCCGGGCTGAAACTCACACTATAGACTGTGCCTTGATACCCTTTGAATTCTTGTAGCAGTTGCCCGTTGAGCGTCCACAACCGCGCTGTCTTGTCATCTGATGCC
>NZ_JAWJTF010000077.1:36809-45622 GCF_048836525.1 Nostoc sp. CALU 546 | reverse complement strand
ATCAAAGCGGATTCCTATATCTAATCTTCTCGGATGGGCATCTTGCCTGCTTTTGGCTACGGGCGGGTAAGACACCCACCCCACAAGCAGTAGTTGAGTATTTTTTATTTGGAAGCCTTTTAACTGGCAGCTAGTTTTGACACTTGAATTGCAACTTCAGACGGATTGTAGTTATCTGTAATCAGTTGTGGACAACGCATACAAGCTGCTTTCCCTTCTTGTTGCCACCACCGACAATCTCGGCGTATGGAACAGGGGGGTAGTTCTTCTGCCACTGGCGGTAACTTTTCTACAATTCGCATTGCTAGACGGCAATCTTGTCCATCAAAATGCTGGCAACCTTTAGTGGCACAAGCTGCCGCCGTCCGAAAAATTTCAGCAGGTGTAATTGGACTAGCTTTTGCTATCAGTTCATTAGTGATAGGCAAGGGCTGTTTAAGATAAGTTACACGGGGTTCTGCAACTGTTCCACTGATGATTCCGAAAACAACACTATCCTCAGATTCTGGTCTAGCACTGGGGCAAAGTGTAGTTTTATCAACGGTAATATCTTTCATCAATTGAGCCTCCAGTGGAGAGAATCTTTATGAATACAAGGGTTCAGTTGCTATCAGTCCTATCGTTGTAGGAATAGGAAACTTACCAAGAATTACGGGAACTAATTTTGATACTCCACCTGCAACACTTCTTGCTTCTTCGTCAGACATAGATAATAAAGTTTCTTCTGAATCCAAAACTTCATTCCGACGTGCCACAGCATTTTTCACAGCATCATCAATCAAATCGCTAATTTCAATTTGACTGTTATACTTTTTTTCTTTCGCTTCCATGTTGATTTACCTCTGATTTATTGACTATTGACTATTACTAATCAGTGTAATTGCCTAATATGTCCTTATCTTAGGAAAAAAGAAGCTACTCACTCTATATCTTAAGAACCCTAAAGTAGACAGAAATAAAACTTTTATGTCACTAAAAAACGATAAATTTTAATTCGCCCCTATTTTTCTGTAGGGGCATATATCATTTACTCAAGCTATAAACTATCGGATACCAATTCAAATTTGATATCTCAGGCAATTGCGATCATTAACTAAAATATTTATGTCCCGAAAATGTTGGAAATTGATAGAGAATGTCTAATTTCTAGTTACTTTAGATCAACTTGGGAAAACATATAATCTCTAAAATATCCAGATAAAAAGCTAGATTTGGCATTTATAGTACTATGCGATCGCACACCATCACTACTCTTCATTTACAACCTCTTGCCTAACAAACAAAGCCCGATAAACAGGTTCACCCTTTTTTTGCGTACCTATTTCCCTTTCTGTTGGAACTGGTAAGGGGTTTTCAGTCAACCATTCTCCTGTACCAATTTTCTCAAAATCTGGATTTTCCGCAAAGCGATCGCGCATTTCTACAGCGACAAATTCCATATCTGATTGCAGAAATACAAATCCCCCAACCGCAAGATATTTCGCTAAATCTGCCACTAATTCTGGTTGGACTACACGACGTTTCGCATGGCGGGTTTTAAACCAAGGATCGGGGAATTGAATTGTAACGCGTTGTAAACTTCCTGGAGGGAGAGAAGATAAAAGTGAGTGCAATGAGTTATTCACATTGCAAAACAAGTAGTGCAGGTTTGTTAAAGCCAACTCAGAACGTAACTTATTCGCCTCCACCACCAGCGGTTCCCGAATTTCTAAGCCGAGAAAATTCCAGTTGGGTTCTATCTTGGCCATATTCAGCAAAAACTGTCCCTTAGCGCAGCCAATATCTAGATGTAGTGGTTGATTTGGCTTTGCATAAACTTTTTCCCAGTCAAGGGGATTTGCTGGTGTTTGATACTTTTTACCAAGTGGATTAACATGCTGGCGGACTCGGACTGCTGCCAAAATTTGCTCTCCTTCAAGTGAAAATATCCTGTAGTGCAACTCCAGGTTACAAGGAAGTCTAGCAAAAGTATGCCAAAAATTATTGGTCTATCATTCAATCGCCTATCCAGCAAAAAGTTTTTGACACTACCACGACTATAAGCGGTGGGCTTTTTGCTCCAATACTTGTAAAGCAGTCTGAGTCAAATATGCCATCTTTACACTGTATTTTGAGGTTTTCGAGAAATTTATATTTTTGAAGTCCCTCATTTTGCATTAATCTCTAGAATTAAAATGCTTAAGCACATTTGCTCTAGTCATGGAGGGAGGAAACTTAAACAGTGGATATTTTAGATTTGTTTTATAAGGGCGGGCCAGCGATGTGGCCTTTGCTCATTTTGTCGATTCTGGCTTTGAGTGTGATTTTCGAGCGTTTGTGGTTCTGGTTAAGAATTTTGACTCAGGAAAAGCAAATAGTCGATCGCATCCTAGATGCTGCCCAGGATAATTGGCAAGTAGCTGCGGACATTGCAAGACAAGCAAGCCATCAGCCTGTTGGGCGTTTTCTTTACGCCCCTCTACGCTTAACAAAAAGTAATGCAGAAACCTTTCGATTAGCACTTGAGGCTACAGCAGAAGATGAATTGGCTGGAATGCGGCGAGGTGAAAAGCTTTTAGAAGCCGTGATTGCCCTCGCACCCCTGCTAGGATTATTAGGTACAGTTTTAGGTTTAATCCAGTCTCTGCGCTCAATTCGGATTGGCGATTTAGGAACTGAATCTACTGCTGGAGTGACTACTGGTATTGGTGAATCCTTAATTAGTACGGCAGCAGGGCTAATAGTTGCCATCATTAGTTTGGTATTTTACCGCCTATTTCAAAGTTTTGTCGTCAACCAAGTTAAAGTTTTTCGTAAAGCAGGGAATGAAATGGAATTGCTTTATCACCAGTCCCCGCCTGACTTTAGTAATATTACATCAGCAATTGTGCGGGAGAATTTCACTCCACCCCGCAAGTCAGGAAAGACTCGGTTGCCTGAACCACCTGAACCCCCGAATGCACCTAATTAATAGTCAAAAATTCAACTCCGAAACCAGGCTTTATAGTGAGACATGAAAGTTAATCTACATACTCCAATTGAAGAAGTCCAAATTCAAATCATCCCTTTAATTGATGTTGTTTTTTGTATCCTGACGTTTTTTTTGTTAGCGGCATTACAATTTACACGACAACAGGCGATAAATGTTGATTTGCCCAAAGCCAGCCCCAGTTCAGTATCCGGGATAACGTCACAGAGTGGAAGTCTGATTGTGACTATCGATGCCGTTGGCAATACTTACATAGAAAAACAGCCTATAAAACGGGAGGATTTGGGACAAACGTTAAAACAGTATCTCCAACAAAATCCCAGTGCTGTTGTGGTGCTGAATGCTTCGCGCACAGCAACTTATAATGATGTGATTGAGACATTAGATTTACTACGGCAAGTAGGAGGCGATCGCGTTTCTTTGGGAATTATTCCTGGCCCATCTCAACCACCCACAAGCTTACCAAACCAGCCTGCTATCCCCTCTTTCCCCATAAATCCTGGTGATACACCAGTTCCAGGTATCAATCCCGAAGGGAATCTTGCCCCTAAATTTCCCTTAGCACCTAATTCCGTACCCTTACCTACGGCGGTTCCTAGCTCACCAGCGCCTTAAGCGCCAGCACCCAAACCAAACAAGCCCAACCTACTCTTAAAAGATAATGTAGGGCATGGGGCATGGGGTATGGGGCATTGGTTATTAATTTTCTTCCCCTGCTCCCCCTGCTCCCTTACTCCCTCATTCCCCACTCCCCCTTCAAGCTTTGTGGCAAACCTAAAGATATCTAAAATAAAATTCGGTCAGAGAAAATTCTCTGCTAATTTATAAATAATTGGTTGAGCTTTAAAGATTTTTCCACCGATAAACTAAAGTAATTTATCACCAATTGCCATTCACGTTTCAGGGGTTGTGGCATGAATATCGTGACGCTTTTAATTGTTTGGGTAGTAACAGCTATCAGCTTATTGATAATTAGCAAGTTGCCTTTGGGAGTTGAAATTGAAACTCCAGGTAAAGCCTTTCTTTCTGCCGCAGTGCTTGGGATCGTGACAGCAATAGTTAGACCGATTTTAAGCCTCGTTTTTGCAGTACCAAATTTACTTACCTTGGATTTACTATCCGGCATTTTCACATTTATGATTGCCGTAGTTTGTTTTAGTATTGCTGCTTGGCTAGTAGAGGGCTTTCGCTTACGTTACGGTATTTGGAGTGCTGTGATTGGGGCATTTGCACTGACTATAATTAACAGCTTAATCTACAAACTCTTGGGCGTCTAAAGTTAGGAGTTAGGAGTTATTCATAAATCTTAACTCTGGCAATTTTAGATTTTCAATTTTAGATTTTGGATTGAAGTAAAAATCTAAAATCTAAAATCTAAAATTGAATTACTCTTAACTATTCGTTGGAACTTGGTGGAGCAACTGGGGTAGTTGATTGTTGTTTACGTTGCTCGCGTTTTTTGCGATCGGCTGAGAGCATATCTGCCATCACTATCAATGCTTGCGCCATTTTGTCTAGGTTAGAACGGTATAATTCCAAATCTTTGTTGAGTTTGTCATCGGAGAGGTGCAGACCAGCAGCGATCGCTTTCAATGCCTCAGTGAGTTGTTTTTCGTCTTTGACTAATCCGGGATCTGACTGCTCTAATAACGAAAATACACCAATTGCGAACAAACGGTTGTATTTAAAGTTAGGATTATTGGCGATCGCTTGCAGTTGTGCTTGTAAGTCACCATCTCTATCTAAATAAGTAGTTTGGCCTAGCCAACCAATTAAATCTTTAACTGGCAAACCTTTAGCTACAGCTTGCAATCTTTCAGCATCCTGTCGAAATTGTTGCGGATCTTGTTCTATAGCCCGACATAGGGCGTTAAAAATTGATTCTTGATCCCGTTCGGGTTGATAGCCTTCCATGAAGCGGTCAAAAGTAGTGACGACACCCAAGGCATAAATTGGATTGTAGCTAAAATCGATATTTACTGACAGCAGATGCATTTCCACCATCAATTCTTCTACTACCCGACGATAAATAGTGTTGATCGGACGGGTGTGAAGATTGTAGAAAGTTCGTTTTGTATCAGAGACTGTACGGACGTTATTCACAAAGAAAAAGGAAATGTTAAGGGCGACGTATCTTTATTTTCTCGCTTAAAGGCTACTTTGCCAAGTTGAGCTTTTAGCTGGTGACAGTTTCATTTACAATGTAGACAAATCAGAAGTATTTTATAAGCTAGTAGCCACAGGGGATTAAGACCTTTTCTCCTAAAAAACTAGCCAAAAAAAATTATCATCCTTAATGATTCTTTTATCGCATTTATGAACTTCTCGCCACAGTTAATTGCTTTAGGTGAGTACCTAGCTGGTGAATTTGATAATCGGGAACAAGCCATAGCAGAACCAGTTTGGTATGTCCACCTGCGCTTGTGGCAAAGACCAGTTAATCTCTTCACAGAAGATAGTATTACCTTGTTTGCCGAACAGGCTAACGTTATTACCCTAGATCAACCTTATCGCCAGCGAATTATCCGCTTGCGTCAGGGGAGCGACTCTGACGCAACCGTGGAAGTACAATATTATATGCCTCAAGATCCAGGTGCATTAAGAGGCGCAGGTCATAACCCTGCTCTACTCAACACACTGACACCCGAACAATTGGATTTACTGCCAGGTTGTATCCTAACAGTTACTCAAGAAAAACTAGCTTGCGATCGCTATAAGTTCACTGCTACCCCACTACCAGACACTCGTTGTAGCTTTACTTATCTTGGCAATACTGTGTATGTTTCCTTGGGTTTTGCAGCTACAGGGGCAGAATTTTATAGCTATGACAAGGGAATTGATCCAACTACTGGAAAAGCAACCTGGGGAGCGATTATGGGGCCTTATCGCTACACCAAGCGAAATCAGTATTGAATAAGATAAAGTTATGAGTCATGAATTTTCAATTAACTCCTAACTCCTAACTCCTAACTCTTTTCTAACTGGCAATGCTACGAGGTACACCTTCTAAAGCTTCCTCTTCTGTTTCAAAGATTTCAAAAACAGTATCCATCATCGTCACTTCAAATACGAGTTTGGCTTCTGGATGTACATTGCAAATGCGGAAACTACCCTTGACTTTATCAGCATCGCGCATTCCTGCGACTAAAGAAGTAAGACCAGAACTATCAATAAAATTTACCTGAGCCAAATTTACAACTACATGGCGACTGAGTTTGGAAATACACTCCTGTAACTTCAGGCGAAATTGCCAAGCAGTGGTGATATCTAGGCGACCTGCTGGTGTCAGGACAATAACGGTGTTTCCGTCTTGGGTTGTATAAGTTTTTTGGTCTATATGAATCACTAAAGCCCTCCCCGTGCCATTCCTATGTAAGATTAACTAGTTGCAGAATTTTCTAATGCTGTCACTTGAGATTAACAAGGTATAGCTAAAATTGTCACCTTTTTCTGCTAAGTGCTTAACTTTAGTAGTTTAACTCATCAAAATAGTGGAGAGTGGGGAGTGAGGGAGATGAGAAAGAGAAGATCAGGATCATAACTCCTGACTCCTAACTCCTAACTCAGCACTCAGCACTCAGAACTCAGCACTATTTAGCTGTCCAGTTGATCCAATCTTGAGGCTTAAGGAAGGTTTCATACAACTCGGCTTCAGGGGAATTGGGTTCCGGTTGATAGCCATATTCCCAGCGCACTAAGGGTGGTAGGGACATGAGAATTGATTCAGTGCGTCCGTTGGTTTGCAGACCAAAAATGGTGCCTCGGTCATAAACCAAGTTAAATTCTACATATCTTCCCCGACGGTAGAGTTGAAAATTCCGTTGGCGATCGCCATATTCCATCCCATGCCGCCGTTCTACAATTGGTACGTAGGCTGGTAAAAATGCTCTGCCGCAGTCTTGCACAAAACCAAACAAATCTTCCCAATTGCGGGTTGCTGGTGTTCCCACCTGGTTGCTATAATTAGCCGCTTCTCCGTCGGGATTTGGGCCGCGATATAAAGCACCTTGACCATCTTGGTAATCAAAAAACAGACCACCTACTCCCCGTGTCTCGTCACGATGCTTGAGGTAGAAATATTCATCACACCACCGTTTAAATACTGGGTAATATTCTGGGTGATGTTGGTCACAAGCCTGTTTTAACGTTTTGTGTAAATGTGCCGCATCTTCAGCAAATGGGTAATAAGGTGTCAAGTCAAGACCACCACCAAACCACCAAACTGGCCCCGCTTCAAAGTAGCGATAATTTAGATGAACTGTGGGTACGTAAGGATTATGAGGATGTAGCACCATTGAAGTGCCAGTGGCATAAAAGCCATGCCCTGCTGCTTCCGGGCGTTGGGCTAAAATTGAAGCTGGCAAATGGGAACCCCAAACTTCAGAAAAATTTACACCTGCTTGTTCAAATATTGCACCATCTCGCAGCACGCGCGATCGCCCTCCACCTCCTTCTGGGCGTTCCCAACTATCTTCATGAAACTTAGCCACACCATCTAGTTTTCCTAATGATTCAGTAATTTCGTCTTGCAGCTGTTTCATAAACTGACTGACTCTAGTCTGAGCGTCAGGTGCTGGCAAAGATTTGGATGATACTGCTTCTACAGTTGGTGTTTGCGAGTTGGTCAACATAGATTCCCGAACCTAAATTACAATTTCCAGAAAGCCACAAATTTTTCATTTTAAAATTTGGGGGAAACACGCGCCAACAATCTAGCTCTATTTGCCCAACCCGCTTTTTCTTACTGGTTAAGCATTTATACGATTGATGGGCATCACTAGAGTTATTTTCCCTCAAATGCGTATAGGCTTGTATATTGAATTAGTTTTTTTTGAAATTCTTAATTGGAATATTCTGGTATAGAGACTAGATTTTAGTTCCAACCTTGAGGTATTAAGGCTTTAACCGTGCTACTCAGAATTTTTTTGCCATATTGCTGATATTAGCTGTTAGGGTCTGTACCGAATCGAGGCTTACTATGTTTAGTGAATTTTTGAGAAAGTTTTAATTTAGGGTTTGAGCGTAGTTGCACACCATACCAGAGTTACCAGAAAGTCTCTAGAGAGGAGGAGGATTAGGAAAATGCAAGGTTGGTTATCCAAATTCATCCACCGCAAACGTCGTCGGTTTTGCGCCTCTCTGGTGTGGACGTATCGAGAGATTAGTTCTGCTTCTGTAGATGAACTGTGGCAAAAAGTGGTTGACTTAACAGATGTTTCCTGGCATCCACAACTTAAGAGTACTAATGTTCCCCACGGATTAGTACCCAAACCAGGATTAATTTTTCAAGCTGTCACACGCTTTTCGCCAATTCCCATCAGAATTTTTGTGGAACGCGTCAATCCTAGAGAGATGCTGAGTATCCGAGTAATGGCAATTCCTGGAATTGAGGAAAGGGTGACTTATCAAGTAGAGTCAACGGTTTGTGGTACTTGTTTGTCTTATTCTGTAACACTACGGGGATGGTTATCGCCCCTGATTTGGTCTTTATCCCGTCCTTATGCAGACCGCGTTGCACGGTCTTTAGTCGAGGCAGTAGAAAAGACGGCATTGCCGGCGGTATCTGGTAAGAAAAAATCTCTTAATGACAGTTGTTTTGATTTTTAGGGATTGGAAATTGGGTAAGAAGCAGGGGAGCAGGGGAGCAGGGGAGCAGTAAGTCTTTCCCCTCTGCCCCTCGGTCACTGAGTTTACGGTGAGCGCAGTCGAACTGCATAGCCGCACCACTTCGTGGAAGCAAGCTACGCGCAGCGTCTCGTAGAGAAGTGCTAGTGCTCATTGGTGTCAACTTAACGCGAAACCGCACGTCCGCCAGAGAATGAATTCTCTGTCTCATAGCTAAAGT
>NZ_JAWJTF010000077.1:0-36803 GCF_048836525.1 Nostoc sp. CALU 546 | reverse complement strand
TGGCGGGTTATGAAGCCCGCAGCGAAGCTATTTCTAGCTTAAGTTGACACCAATGGCTAGTGCTGCCCCTCTGCCTCTTATCAATTCCCAATGCCCAAAGAAAGTTAAGATTCTATTAGGTAATAATGCCATTGCTAAGTTTTATTACGGCAGCAACAGTGATAACACTAAGCTGACCTTACTTAAGAAAGCATCCAGTTAATAACTAAGATGTTCTCCACAAGAGTGTTTATTCATTTTGAATTTTGAATTTTTATGTACGATGTTCTCGATTCCCGCTCTGTATTAGAAGTTTTGCGACCAGTGGAAGACCCAGAACTCCGCAAAAGTCTGGTAGAACTGAATATGATTCGCAACGTAAAAATTGACGGTGGTAAGGTTAGTTTCACTTTAGTATTAACCACTCCTGCCTGTCCTTTACGTGAATTTATTGTTGAAGACTGTCAGAAAGCTGTCAAAAAACTCCCAGGCGTTACAGATGTCAGTATAGAAGTTACGGCAGAAACACCGCAGCAAAAAAGTTTGCCCGACCGCACTGGCATTTCCGGGGTGAAAAATATCATTGCTGTTTCCAGCGGCAAAGGTGGCGTTGGTAAAAGTACTGTGGCGGTGAATGTCGCAGTGGCTCTAGCTCAAACTGGGGCGAAAGTCGGTTTGCTAGATGCTGATATTTACGGCCCCAATGACCCCACCATGCTGGGTCTGGCTGATGCCCAAATTGTTGTGCGTTCCACTGAAACAGGTGAGATCCTGGAACCTGCTTTTAATCACGGCGTCAAATTAGTTTCGATGGGCTTTTTGATTGACCGAGATCAACCAGTAATTTGGCGGGGGCCTATGCTCAATGGTGTAATTCGCCAGTTTCTCTATCAAGTGCAATGGGGAGAACTGGATTATTTGATTGTAGATATGCCACCAGGAACCGGAGATGCTCAGTTAACTTTAACCCAAGCAGTACCGATGGCAGGGGCAGTAATTGTCACCACACCGCAAAACGTAGCTCTGTTAGATTCTCGCAAGGGATTGCGGATGTTCCAGCAAATGAATGTTCCGGTATTGGGGATCGTGGAAAATATGAGCTATTTTATCCCCCCCGATCAACCAGATAAGCAATATGACATCTTTGGTTCCGGTGGTGGCTCCAAAACAGCTGCGGAATTGGGAGTGCCACTGTTGGGTTGCGTACCGCTAGAGATATCTACACGAGTAGGTGGTGACAGCGGCGTGCCAATAGTCGTTGGTGATCCAGATTCAGCTTCAGCAAAAGCATTAACAGCGATCGCTCTTACCATTGCTGGTCAAGTATCAGTTGCTGCCCTGACATAATTATAAATTTTAATTTCTATCTACTTCCTGGGCTATTGCTTGGGAATACTAGGGATTGGGTATTAGGGAGTGGGGAAGTAGGGGGGAATAACTATTAATTATTGCCCAATTCCCAATCCCCAATGCCCAATCCCCAACAATTAAAGCTAAAGTCTAAACTGGCACAATGTTGTTAAAACGATCGCTCCCCAAAATTCGCTGGAAGTCTTGGGTTAAGCCCTGGCAGCATCTAGATTGGCTACTTTTTTGTTTGCCAGTTGCTGTCAGTATCTTTGGCGGCCTGATGATCCTCAGTACGGAACTTAAGCAGCCAGTAACTGACTGGTGGTGGCATTGGATGGTAGCGGGTATCGGCGTGCTTATAGCCCTGTTTTTATCTCGTATCCGTTACGAACTTTTGATGCAGTGGCACTGGGTAACTTATGCAATAACTAACTTCAGCTTAATCATCGTGATGATTGCTGGTAGTAGCGCCAAAGGGGCACAGCGGTGGATTCCTATTGCTGGTTTCAATGTCCAACCCTCAGAATTTGCCAAAGTCGGCATGATCATTACCTTAGCTGCTTTGTTACACAGGCGCACTGCTTCTACCCTTGAAGGTGTTTTCCGCGTTCTGGCAATCACCGCTGTACCTTGGGGATTGATATTCTTACAGCCAGATTTAGCAACATCAATGGTTTTTTGTGCGATCGTCTTAGGAATGCTTTACTGGGCAAATGCTAATCCAGGCTGGTTAATTCTGATGATTTCTCCTGTTGTTGCCGCTATTTTATTTAGTACGTCTTGGCCATTAGCAGAACCGATAGTTTTATTTAAAGAACTATCTTTTGGCCCATTAGGGATAGTTTGGTCAATTGCAATGGCTATTGTCGGCTGGCAAACTCTTCCCTGGCGTCGATTTGCTGCCGGTGCTATCGGTGCATGGACTCTAAATATACTGGGTGGCGAATTAGGAGTCTTTGCCTGGAAGCATATTTTGAAAGAGTATCAAAAAGATCGGCTAACTGTATTCATGAATCCCGATCACGATCCACTCGGTGCTGGATATCATTTAATCCAATCTCGCATTGCTATTGGTGCCGGTGAAATTTGGGGATGGGGTCTGTTCAAGGGGCCAATGACACAACTGAATTTCGTACCGGAACAACATACAGACTTTATTTTCTCCGCAGTGGGGGAAGAATTCGGTTTTGTTGGTTGTTTGGTAGTACTGTTTGTCTTCTGCTTAATTTGCTTCCGTCTACTGCATGTTGCTCAAACCGCCAAAGATAACTTTGGCTCCTTGTTGGCTATTGGCGTTTTGTCCATGATCGTATTTCAGCTGATTGTGAATATTGGCATGACTGTTGGTTTAGCGCCTGTGGCAGGAATTCCCCTACCTTGGATGAGTTATGGGCGTTCTGCGATGCTGACTAACTTCATTTCCTTGGGAATAGTAGAATCGGTAGCAAATTTTCGACAAAGGCAGAAGTATTATTGATTCGTCATTAGTCATTTGTCCTACCCTGCGGGAAGCCGCTGGCGCGTCTATGTCTTTTGCTAATGGCCGAATGGCACTAAGAAAAGCTTAAAGCCTTGTGTAATCTTGTTCCCAGCCTCAATACTGGGAATGTATTCCGGTTCAAGCCACTAAAGGCGGCAGCCCTCCCAGAATGCTTTCCCTGTAAGTCAGGGCAAGGGCTGTATTTTAACTTAGTGCTATTCGCTAATGACCAATGACAAATGACCAATGACCAATGACAAATGACTATTAACAAGTATTAAGCTATTAAAAGGAAACAAACGAGGCTAAAAACATGATTCTGCCTGGAGCAACTGTTCGCGTCAACAATCCCGCAGATACCTATTATCGTTACGAAGGACTCGTACAACGACTAACTGATGGCAAAGTAGCCGTATTATTTGAAGGTGGTAACTGGGATAAATTAGTTACCTTCCGCCTGAGCGAATTGGAACTCGTAGAGACCACAGCCGGACGTAAAAAAGCCAAATAAAATTAGTCATTAGTCATTTGTCCGTTGTCATTTGTCATTTGACAAAAACTAATGACTAATGACCAATGACTAATGACTAAATTACTATGCGCCTCCCCCTACCACAGTTTGCCACTGGCGATCGCCATCCCAACCACATTGCGGAGGTGATTGAAACTACTAGTACTGAATTCTTAGCTCAGTGTTTGGAACCAGAAGACTTGAGCTTTCCCTCCATGCCACCCTTTGGTAGTTGGGTCTGCTCTGTAGATGAAGAATCTGGTAATCAAATTTATGCTGTAGTGTATTATGCCACAACTATGCCCATAGATTCCGTACATCGGGCGAGAGCATTGGGGCTGTCCTTGCAAGACTTACGGGAGGAACAACCCCAAATATTTGCCATGCTGAGAACGGAATTTCGGGCTGCGATCGTGGGCTTTGAACTATCTTCGCAAAATCAAAGTTATAACCAAAGAGTATATCAGTATCTACCACCCCGTCCCCCACAAATCCATCAGGCTGTTTATCGGTGTGAACCAGAAGCTATCATTAAATTTACTGAAGAACTAGATTTTTTACGGACACTCCTTTGTATCAATGGTGCGCCAATAGAGTCTTTGACCGCAGCTGCCATTCGAGATGTATACCAGTTACGCAAAGCTGACCGAGAATGGCTAATTAAAGCTGGACGCAACTTGAGTGTGCTACTTAAAGACGACTACGATCGCTTGCGGTTCATTTTGAGTCAAATCCACCCGTAGGTAGTTAGTTCTGAGACAATTGCCTGGTTAGTGTAAGTTAAGGTTTTTGATTTTTAGTCAGGTGGCTTCTTTGTTTATATCAATCAGGCGATCGCCCCCAAGGTAATCGCAGTTTTACCATAGCCCCTTCAATTCCTACATGATGGAACCCATATCACAAGTTCTTGTTCTGGAACCAACTTCCCAAGTTCTTGGCAAGGAACCAATTGTTCCCTTTGCTATTTTGCTGGTGGTCATCTTAGTTATACCCATAATGTTTGAGCGACTAAGATTACCAGGATTAGTGGGTTTGGTTTTCTCAGGGCTAGTACTTGGGCCTTCAGGTTGGAATTTATTCCAGTCTGACTCACCGATGATTAACCTACTATCAGATATTGGGTTAATTTATTTACTGTTTGTCGCAGGGCTAGAAGTTGATCTAGAACAGTTTCGCCGCCAGAAAAGTCGCGCTTTTGGATTTGCTAGCTTGACTTTCAGTGTACCCCTGGTAATGGGAACCCTAGTAGGTCTAATTTTAGGCTATGGCTGGAATACTTCAATCTTAATTGGCTCTTTATTTGCTTCCTATACCCTTTTGGCATATCCCATAATCAGTCGTTTGGGAGTGGTAAACAACGAAGCTGTTACTGTCACCACTGGAGCTAAGATTTTTACAGATATTGGTGCAGTGCTAATATTAGCCGTTTGTGTAGCTATGGCTGATGATGAAGCATTCAGCTTTGCAGAACTACTTACTTTGTCTGGTCGGTTAACTATTTACTCTGTTGCCGTTGTTACAGGCTTTGATTGGGCAGGTAAAGAATTTTTCAAGCGGTCTGGAGACGACGAAGGAAACAAATTTTTGTTTGTGTTGCTTTCTGTATTTCTCGCAGCTGTAGGCGCTCAATTGATTGGGGTAGAAAAAATTGTTGGTGCTTTTTTAGCGGGTTTGGCGGTGAATGAAGCTGTGGGTGAAGGGCCAGTCAAAGAAAAGGTGGTATTCATTGGCAGTGTGCTGTTCATTCCCATTTTCTTTGTTGACCTTGGTTTACTGATTAATCTACCCGTTTTTGTAAATAACTTAGACACGCTGAAGTTAACACTGTTGATGATCGTTGGTTTGATTGTCAGTAAATTGATTGCAGCTTTATTAACGAAACTGGTTTACCGCTATAACTGGCAAGAAATGCTAACGATGTGGTCGTTATCACTTCCCCAGGTTGCTACAACATTAGCAGCAACGTTAGTGGGATATCGGGCTGGGTTGCTGCCACTAGAAGTATTACACAGCATTATTGTCTTAATGGTTGTCACATCAACCTTGGGCCCTTTGATTACCAGTCGAATAGCTGTTGGCTTGAATTCCTCAGCAGCGGAAGATCCACCACCACCTCTACCTGACCAGAAAGCACCAGAGATAGATAGTGCTTTTACTATAGTTGTGCCTGTATATAATCCTCATACCCAGCAGTATTTGATTGAAATGGCGGCGTTATTAGCACGTCAGTCTCAGGGCAAAATTATACCATTGGCGATCGCTAATGCTGCTGCTCACATGGATGCACCGCAGTTAGAAGCCTCTCTACAACGGAGTGAGCGGTTATTAACCAAAGCCACTGCACAAAGTCGAGTATTGGGCGTACCGACGGAACCAGTGCTGCGGATTGATGATGCCTTTGCTCAGGGCATTAGCAGAGCCGCTCGTGAACAAAAAGCTAATTTAATTGTTATGGGTTGGGGTAAACGCACTGGGTTACGAGCGCGTTTATTTGGGAATGTAATTGATGGTGTGCTTTGGGCTTCCCATTGTCCAGTAGCGGTGACACGTCTAGTAGAATCACCGAAAAAAATTCAGCGCATCTTAGTACCAATAGAGAACTTAACAGCACCCACATTACAGCCTGTACAATTTGCCCAAATGCTGGCAGAAGCAAATCAGAGCCACATTACTGTGCTGAATGTGTGCGATCGCCGCACTAGTTCTAGTAAAATTGCTTGGAGGCGATCGCATCTCTCACTACTAGTATCTAAATTGGCTTTGACCAATGCCCCAGAAATTCAAATCATCGCTCATGAAAATGTTGCCCAAGCAATTTTGCAGGCAGCACGATTATATGATTTAGTCGTTTTACCTTTTATACGTAATCGTACCAGTCCTGGAGGGTTAACCATTAGCGATGTCACTACCCAGTTAGCCAGCCAACTCACTTGCTCTATTGTCATGCTTGGAGAACCGCAACGCACTCAAACTAATGTAATTACCTCTAATGCGGTTACTAACATTACATCTGCTGTATAATATCAGCCATAGCTCAGTCCATCTAACTAGACTTGAGCTGTGATACCATTGACGAAAATCTTTGCAACAAATGGATTGGCTGTAGGAATGTACAAATGTACGTCCCTACAAACGCGTACATTTGTAGCAGAAGTTTTGTGGAATGGTGTCAGTCTTTGCAATCAAGTGTAGGGCGGAATATTAGCAAACGCGATACAGGTTAACTATAGTAATGGTAAGACCTTGAAATTAAACGAGTTTCAAATTACTTCCTGGTACTTTGCATCCCACTCACAATAGTTGTAACCGTGAAAAATACTGAGTTCTTAGTGGCTCGGCTTAGAGATAATAAAGATTCCACCCACAAAGAGCGGGGCTAATACCCACGTACATAATTACTGAGTATTAATTGGTTCATTTATTACTCAGTATTCAGCACTGATCATGGTAAAAACACTTTATTTTGTTGAAGATTTGATGAACTTTAGGTGGAAGATTAATAATCTTTAGACTAAGTTTGTTATTTTGCTAATTAAATTCTGAAGCAAAAAGGTAAAAATATAACAAAACTGCAACCGTAAAAAAATAGGTAAGTTCAACAACACTTTTTGATGAAGCCTTGTTCTTTTTTTTGTTCTGTATTTTTGTACCCAAGCTGGGTAATCTAAAAGTAAGTGCAATAGCTACTGAAAATATTTGTAAGTAACTGGGAAACTATGAGAATTTTGGTGACGGGCGGTGCTGGGTTTATTGGTTCCCATCTCATCGACCGACTAATGACTGCTGGGCATGAATTAATATGCTTGGATAATTTTTACACTGGCCACAAACGCAACATTCTGAAATGGTTAGGTCATCCGTACTTTGAACTCATTCGCCACGATATTACCGAACCAATTCGGTTAGAAGTAGATCAAATTTATCATTTAGCTTGTCCAGCTTCACCAGTACATTACCAGTACAACCCAGTTAAAACCGTCAAAACTAACGTGATGGGAACACTGAATATGTTGGGGCTGGCTAAACGTGTAAAAGCTAGGTTTTTCTTAGCTTCAACTAGTGAAGTATATGGTGATCCAGAAGTTCATCCCCAAACTGAAGAGTATCGAGGTAGCGTCAATCCCATTGGGATACGTTCATGCTACGACGAAGGTAAAAGAATTGCTGAAACTCTAGCATTTGATTACTACAGGCAAAATAAAGTTGATATTCGAGTTGTTCGGATATTCAACACTTACGGGCCGAGAATGTTAGAAAACGATGGTCGAGTGGTGAGCAACTTTATAGTTCAAGCCTTGCGGGGTAATCCTTTAACCGTCTATGGTGATGGTTCGCAAACTCGTAGTTTCTGCTATGTTTCGGATTTAGTAGAAGGATTCATCCGCCTAATGAATAGCGACTACATTGGGCCAGTCAACTTGGGCAACCCTGGTGAATACACGATTTTACAATTGGCACAAACGGTGCAAAATATGATCAACCCGGAGGCCCAGATTAAATTCGAGGCACTACCTTCGGATGATCCCCGACGTCGCCAACCTGATATCACAAAGGCAAAAACTTGGTTAAATTGGGAACCTACCATTCCTCTGCAAGAGGGGTTAAAACTGACAATAGAAGATTTTCGCGATCGCATTCAAAGCGATATCAATAATTCAACCACCTGAGTGGCATCTAGCGTCGCTCTAAAATTTTCATGCAGGCTCACCCATCGGTAGCTAGTATGCTTGATGGCTGAGTTTCATTAGTAGCTAAGTGTCATATTCAGAATTCTTTTTGAAGACTAACCCTAAGAAAAGTGAGGAGTTAAAAAATGCGTGTTTGCGTGATTGGTACTGGTTACGTTGGTTTAGTTACAGGTGCTTGCTTGGCCCATATTGGGCATGATGTAATTTGCGTAGACAACAACGAAGAAAAAGTTAAGTTAATGAAGTCTGGGCAGTCCCCAATTTTTGAGCCGGGACTCTCAGAAATTATGCAGTCTGCCATTCAAGCAGAGAAAATTCATTTTACTAGTGATCTTGCTGCTGGAGTTTCCCACGGAGAAATTCTGTTTATTGCTGTGGGAACACCACCTTTACCCACTGGTGAAAGTGATACTCGTTATGTTGAAGCTGTCGCTCGTGGGATTGGCGAAAATCTCAACGGTGGTTATAAGGTCATAGTGAATAAATCTACCGTACCCATTGGCTCAGGCGACTGGGTGCGGATGCTTGTTCTAGATGGTGTTGCTGAACGGCAGAAAACATTGGTACCCGCAGGTGGGGTGTCGAGTGATGATAAATTACCTGAGTTTGTAGCCGAGTTTGATGTGGTGAGCAATCCAGAGTTTTTGCGCGAAGGTTCGGCAGTTCACGATACCTTCAACCCCGATCGCATTGTACTAGGAGGCAATAGCCAAAGAGCAGTAGCTTTAATGCAACAACTGTATGCCCCAATTGTGGAACGGAAGTACGCTGACGATCAATCTTTACCCCCAGTACCAATTCTGGCAACAGACCTGAGTTCGGCGGAGATGATCAAATACGCCGCTAATGCCTTCTTAGCCACTAAGATTAGTTTTATTAACGAAGTTGCTAATATTTGCGATCGCGTCGGTGCTGATGTCACCCAAGTAGCCAAGGGTATCGGTCTAGACTCCCGCATTGGTAACAAGTTTTTACAAGCTGGTATTGGTTGGGGTGGTTCTTGTTTCCCCAAAGATGTCTCCGCTCTAATTCACACTGCTGATGATTATGGCTATGAAGCCCAGCTAATGAAAGCTGCTGTCAGTGTCAACGAGCGCCAACGGTTGATTGCTTTGGAAAAACTCCAACAAGTTCTGAAAATTCTCAAAGGCAAAACAGTCGGACTACTCGGACTGACCTTTAAGCCAGATACCGACGACTTGCGCGACGCCCCAGCACTCATTCTAATTGAGCAGCTAAACCGACTGGGAGCCAAGGTCAAAGCCTACGACCCCATTATTTCCCAAACAGGTATGCGTCATGGGCTTTCTGGGGTGTTAGTAGAAACCGATGCCGAAAGACTTGCTGACGGCTGCGATGCTTTGGTACTTGTCACCGAATGGCAGCAGTTCAGCACTCTCGATTATGTGAAGATGGCAAAATTGATGGCTCACCCAGTTATCATCGATGGTCGTAACTTCCTCGACCCCGAAGCAATGATCCGGGCTGGATTCCAATATGTAGGCGTGGGAAGATAGAGAGCTAGGAGTTAGGAGTTAGGAGTGATAAATAAAAATTAATTACTAACTTCTAACTCCTTTCAAAACCTAAATATTTAAACTACCGCTTAGAATCATCTAGGCGGTATTTAATTTGTTTAAAGCTTCACTTTAATTTGGCTTTTTGCGTTTAATCTTGTATCAAGAGCTACTTGGAATACGTTCAATTTCAGCATACCCACTGAAAATAAGTTTTTGACCTTCAGTTTCTAATCGGTTGAGCCGCATTTTCACTCCATCGAGGTCAAAACGATCAAGATCAACCATATTATCTAAAATTTCTACCAGCGCTACGCTCAAGGTTTGCGAGATTTCTCGTTGTGCTTCTGGCACTTGGTCAAGTTGGATTTTTGGATCTTTGAAAGAAACTCGCCGCCGCCTTTCAATGCCTACAGTTAAAATCATGCTCAGGGGTACGAGTTGGCCATTATTTAAATCTGCTTTTGCTACAAGCTGTAAGCGATTCTCTGGCAATAGCTGTACCTGGACATCCGTAAAAGAGACTGGTTCACCGCCAGATAATGCCGTTAGGGATGGTACGGAGAGGTTAAGCAGGCGCTTTTTCACTAGTTCCGCATTAAAGGCTTGGTTGATGCCTGCTTCTGATAATATGACTTGAGCGATCGCTTGAGTGGGTTGCTTAAGACTAAGTTTGCCACTTAAAACCGAGCCGAAGTCAATAGCCACCGCATCGGTTTCAAAAGACATCTCCTCTACCGCGAAATCTTTCCGAATCACCAAGCCACGACCGCTCATTTTGAAGCTATCAATGCTGCCTTGCAACAGTTTGCTGGAGGGGTAGCAGCGCACAAAGACTTCTACTGACTCGCTTTGGGTAAACAGGTGGCGAATCGTTTGGCTGGCGACCGTATTGAGCATCCGCTCTCCCCAATCAGTGCCTTTAGGATCTTGTAAACCAGTAAGTCCGCCGAACATTTGGTTCTTAGTCTCTAGAAGTTCTTTGTACTTTTGTAACAAACTGTGAAGAATACAGCAAGCGATCCCGTGATTAATTGTGCTGATGGGTAGGAGTTGGATGGCTGATGGTTGATGATGCAGTGTATTAAATATTACTATGTATTAAAATAATAAATTAAGAAAGAATAACCTCAATTAGTCTTCTGTGGCTAGTGCCCATCAAATATGCCAGTATTAGCTCAGTATCGCCACCAAAATCCGAAGCAAGTCGTCTATGTCAGCAGGAACACGATATAAATTCAGGTCTTGAATTATTTGTTTACTTTCTCGATTCAGTAGACCAAATTGCCAAATATCCCCTGTAGAAACAGCCCCTTGTAAATTTGCCTCTTGAGAATCAGTCCACGCATCAATAGCAATCAGTTCTACAGCAAGCTGGGTAAAGCCCCTTGCCAAATCAGCATTTTTAGCTTCCACAACCAAGAGCTTATGGTCTGTATGAAGATAATAGTCAAGGGAACCTTTTAATTGTTCTGTAACTATAAGAGGATATTCAATTCTAAGTTGGGCACGGGTGTAATGAACAATATCCAATAAAATTGGTGCAATTAGTAACTCTCTGCGGGCTGCCTCACTAGTCAAACTAATATATGGCAAGCTCTCCTCAATCCTAGATTTGAGATTTGCGAGTCTATCTAATTCAATGGTGGACTTTTGGTGATTGAGAGAGGAACGTTTTAAAGAATAGCCAAATTCAGCCAGGATGTCTTCTGGCTCGAATGACATCTCAAAATAGTTTCTGAAAGTGTATGAGTGATTTGGTTGAAGGATGGGAGTTTTGCTCATACTTGATAATTCGTAATTCGTAATTCGTAATTGAGCTTTTTAAAATAACATCAGATTTTCAATAGGTTCGATTGTCATACAACTTGTATGACAAACATAATAGGCCTCCTACCTCGTCAACAACTTTCGCCGTAAATTATCCAACGCTGCATTAGCACTGACATGACGAATTAGAGGGCGTCCTCGCACTGTGCCAAACTGATACTCAAAACTTGCCACTTCATCGTCTGGCCCAGCTAAACCAACGTAAACTAAACCCACTGGCTTAGTATCCGTCCCTCCAGTTGGGCCAGCAATACCAGTAATACTTAGTCCCCAAGTGGTTGAAAGTCTGGTTTTTACCCCAATTGCCATTTGCTCTGCAACGATCGCACTTACCGCCCCAAATTTATCTAAATCTTCCTGGTTAACCCCCAGCAACTTAACCTTCACCGAATTGTCATAAGAAATTACTCCACCCCAAAAGTAATCAGAACTCCCAGAAATCTCAGTTAACATTTGTCCTAAAACGCCACCGGTGCAAGATTCTGCTACCGACAGCGTTTCTTTTGATGCCCGCAACAACTGACCGACCACGGAAGCAAGAGTATCATTATTAACACCGTAAAAATCCAGTCCGGCGATTTCTTTAAGTTGTTTCTCAATGGGCGCAATTAGTTCTTCTGCGGCTGCTTCTGAAGTTGCTTTAGCAGAAACTCGCAATCTTACTTCCCCCTTACCTGCATAAGGGGCTACTGTAGGATTTGGCAACTTCAAATAGGAAGCAACCTTTTCCGCCAAAGCCGATTCACCAATACCCCAAAACTTTAAACTCCGGCTGTAAATAATTTCTTTACCCCAACCTTGACTTTTGAGAAATGGGACGGCTGTTTCTTCCCACATCGGGTACATTTCACTGGGAACACCGGGAAAAGTAAAAATTGTGATTTCAGGACGAGGTTGCCAAATGATACCGGGTGCTGTCCCAGTGGGGTTGGGGAGAATTTCTGCACCTTGGGGAATCAAAGCTTGTTTACGGTTACTTGGTGACATAACCCGACCACGTTGGGCGAATTTCTGGGTTATGTCTTCGATGATATCAGAGCGTTCTACCAAGGGGACTTTAAAAAAATCGGCGATGGTTTCGCAGGTGAGATCATCTGGTGTCGGGCCCAGTCCACCAGTGAAAATGAGAATTTGCGCTCTGGAAATAGCAATTTTGATAACTTCTTTCAACCGTTCTGGGTTATCCCCAACCACTGTTTGATAGTAATGGGGGATACCTAGCTGCGCTAATTGTTGCGCCAAAAATTGAGCATTGCCGTTGAGGATATCTCCTAACAGCAGTTCAGTACCAACACAAATAATTTCTGCGCTCATTGGATTGGGAATAGGGAATGGGGAATAGGGAATAGGGAGTGGGGGCAGGGATTAAGAATTTTAGATTTTAGATTTTAGATTTTGGATTTTGGATTAAATTTCAATCTAAAATCGTCAATCCAAAATCTAAAATTGAATTGCCCCATGCCCAATTATGCTAGTGCTGGTACAGGAATTTCCAGGTGAGGATATAAGGGGAAGCGATCGCACAATGCTGCTACCCTTTGCCGACAATCTTGGGTTACTACGTCGGAATCTGGAGAAAGTAGGCGATCGCTAATAATATTTGCAATCTCTGTAAATTCTCCTACTCCTAAGCCCCGCGTGGTCATGGCTGGAGAACCTAACCTCAGACCACTGGTAACAAATGGCGATTGTGGATCAAAGGGAATAGTATTTTTGTTAGCAGTAATATTCACGCTACTAACTAGCTGATCCGCCTGTTTACCAGTTAGATTGACAGAGCGTAAATCTACTAATATTAAATGGTTATCAGTGCCATTAGACACCAACTTTAAGCCCCGGTTTTGTAGTTGTTCGGCCAAAGCACGAGCATTTTCAATCACTTGGGCAGAATAGGTTTTAAACTCAGGCTTGAGAGCTTCTCCAAAAGCCACTGCTTTACCAGCAATGACGTGTTCCAATGGCCCGCCTTGGCTACCAGGAAAAACAGATTTATCTAGCTTTTTACCTAGTTCTGCGTCACCAGTCAAGATTAAACCACCTCTAGGGCCGCGTAGAGTCTTATGTGTAGTTGTTGTTACTACATGACAATGAGGAATGGGATCGGGATGAAGACCACTAGCAACTAAACCAGCAATGTGGGCAATATCGGCGAGTAAGTAAGCGCCGATTTCATTAGCAATACTACGGAACTTTTCAAAATCAATTACACGAGGATAAGCTGAATAACCACAAATCAGCAGCTTAGGACGCTCCCTTAGCGCCAGCTCTCGAATTTGGTCATAGTCAAGTTGTTCTGTTTGTTGACTGACACCGTAGTGGCTAACTTGAAACCACTTACCTGAGAAATTTACAGGGGAACCGTGAGTAAGATGTCCCCCATGAGACAAATCCATCCCCATAATTTTGTCTCCTGGTTGCAACAGCGACAGGAACACTGCAAAATTCGCTTGTGCGCCAGAATGGGGTTGCACATTCGCATGAGCGGCACCAAATATCTGTTTAGCACGGTCGATCGCTACTTGCTCGATTTTGTCGATAAACTCACAACCGCCATAGTAGCGTTTACCAGGTAAACCTTCGGCATATTTATTTGTCAGTACCGACCCTTGAGCCGCCAGTACAGCGGCGGAGGTAAAGTTTTCACTAGCAATCAACTCCAAGTGATCTCGCTGACGCTGTAGTTCGTCGTTGATTAACCCTGCGATCGCTGGATCACTGGAGGAAAGAAAGTCTGAATTAGTCCTAGTCACTTCAATTATCCTTATGGAAATTTGTACAACGGCTGATTTGGGTTGGATACAGCACCTAAATAACAGTCAAGAGCAATAGTTTTTGACTGCTGTACAGAGGCGATTAATCGTCTCCGTACTCTGAGGTTTATTTGTGCCAACTTATTTATTATTAGACCCAAGCTCGATTAATGCATTAATAATCATAACCTTGGTTTTTGAAATCCTCACCTTACTGCGTATTGTGAGGTCATTAGACAGTATTCTTTATCGAAAAAGAGAGAAAGGCGTTTAGTTGCCTTTCGGGGATGAAAACGAACTTCAGACAATATTGCCCTACTTAATCATTCGTGAACAACAAGAACCGCGACTTCTTAAAGAAGTCGCGGTTCTGCGGGTTGCAATTCTCACAAATCAAAAAATCAAGTAGGATTCATATAGCGATTTTGATAGTAAGCCAAAATCTGGTTAGCTCGTTGCCGACTTTCTGAACCAGAGTTTGCTGTCCATGAGAGGCTCAAACCAGCAATTTGACTTTGATTGTAATCAAACTGCTCGGATGACTGGGGAATTAAATCCACTTCCACCCCTTCGACTTGATGTAAATGCGCTGCTATTTCTCTATAAACAGCTAAAGGCAAATCAGCGAATTCAATTTTTTCCTGACTCTCCATCTTTATGAAGCTCCCACATTAAGAGAATTTTGGAGAGGTGTTGTCACTGAAATAGGATTGCCGGTAGCAGATGCAGCTGACGGCGTTGAGGTGACAGCCCCTTCCCCTACCATTTTGGCAACTTCAATACCAAATTGTTCCAAAATCACGATGGGGTTGTAGCCCTGATTCATTTCAATACGTTTAATCAGTACGCCATTTGCCAATCGCTGTCCCGCTTGTACATAGCGACTTGTCGGCTCATCGGGTACTTTGATAATTGCCTGTGGTTCCTTACTAATTAGAACTACACCACTCACAACCACTGCCCTTGCTAATTCAGGTTGTGCTGGTGGTGGCAATACAGAGGCTAAAGTTGGGTTGGGGACAACTTGAGGTAAAACCTTGGGTAAGACTGAAGTCAAGGTAGGATTGACTTTTTTTGCTACAGAAGAAACGTTATTTTTCTTTGGATTTAAAGCTATGCTGCCTGTTGGAAGTTTTCGTGTTGGAAGTTTTCGTACTGCTAGTGATGCAGTAGGTAGCTTAGGCACCACAGGGACAGGCCTTCCAGATATTTGAGGCATTCCGGGAACCATCTGCCCGAAAAGTTGTGTAAAGGGGTCACTTCGATCTTTTGATACCACAAGTTCTCGTGCCCGTTGTGTAGCATTAGTGGATTGAATCAAGTTAGCAGATGTAAGACTAACTTGTGAAACCTGTTTGGCAGGTATCACTGGATTCTTAAAGGATTGAGCCGCTGGTGGCGACTTTGTGGCTATTTTGGGAATTGGTACAGGATTGACTGCTTGTTGTGTATCTTCAGAAGCACATCCAGCGATCGCCAAAGTTAAAATAGCTGCAATTGTAATTTTTGAAGTTCTGCCCATGAGCTGTTCTCAAAAGCCATTGGAAAATTGAAAAATGGAAATCAAAATGCCTGAAATGTGTATTAAAGGCAAAGTATGTTCCCTTTATAACCTAATTTTTTACATTTCAAGGGTTATTTTTAGCACTGCCTACCCAGCATAACTGCGGGTTGGTGTTTGTTTGCAGTTAGTCCTCAGCCACACCCATAAGCTCTTTCATCAAATCCAGGCCTTTCTTGACTCTACGAGAAACCGTAACTACACTGATACCCAGATGTTCTGCAACTTGTTTTTGGGTTAAATCTTGCAAAAACACACATTCCAACACATCGCGGGTGCGTTTTTCTAGCTGAACCAATGCTTGTTGTAAGCGAAGTTGGTCTTCTTGTGCCAGTTGAAAGCTGCGATAGTTAGGATCTGGAACCAATTCTCCCAAGCAGGTAGAGCCTTCTTCTCCATCTTGGATTGGCACATCAAGACTTAAGGGAGCGCGATTGACCCATGCTAATTTAATTTCTTGCCATTCGTTTGGAGAAATTTCTAGTGCTGCTGCTAATTCTGAGTCAGTTGGTTGACGATTATGTTTTTCACGCCAAGAACGTGATACTCCTATTGCTTGCTGTTGGAGTGCTAACCATCTCCGAGGAATTCGGACGGTGACACCTTTATCTCGGAGATAGTGTTGAATTTCACCCCGAATATAAGGAAGAGCGTAGGAACTGAAGGCATGTCCCTTGGAAAGTTCAAATCTTTCAATAGCTCTGATTAAACCCAAACATCCAACCTGGAGCAAATCATCATAGGTTTCATGACATTGATTTGTCCAATAGTGAGCTTCTTTTCTCACAAGTCCAAAATTGAGTTTTACCAGTTGATTACGGATATTTTCTGACGGAGATTGCTGATATTCTCGCAACAACTGCCAAATTTCGTGTTTGAGTTCAGTGGTGACTGTGGTAGGCATAGCACCGGGTTTATTGAGCAAATAAAGAATCAATTATTCGCTTTTAAATTAAGCTGCGATCGCACGACATCAAAGACAATATCGCGCTATATTTCCGAGCAAATACTATGGTAGATAACAAAGCTTTTCTATCAAAATTCCATAGATTGCTTGACAATAGAGCAAAATTTAAATGGGCGAAATCGGTATTTAGTTGGTTATTTATCTTTGGTATGATCTGTAGGTTTTTTGAGAACTACATAGGAATAAAATATAAAATTAATCACTAAATATCAAACCGAGATTGTACTTAACTTGAATTAATTAATGATGAAGTTAATTTATAGAAACAAAACAACAGTAGTCGGTTTTTTGTTGGAATAGTAAAAGTTATATTTACAGTAAAATTACGTGTCTATTCAACAGAGATTTATCCAATAATTAAAAATTACTAAATAATTTAAAAGAATACTATGTATATTTACGCAAGCCAATAAAAAAAGGGCATCTCGCCCTTTTTTGTACTTAAGTCTATAGTCTTTTAATGAAAGGGAAAAGGTTAAAGGGATGAATCAAGTGACCCACAAAATTTAGGGATCAAAATTTTCCCAATTGCCAAAGCTATTTTGCTCGGTTTTAACTTTTCCCCATCTTTGTAAAAAACCTATCTACCCTCTTGAAAAAAGAGGGTAGATAGGTTAACTTTTGTGATCAAATCTGATACTTACAGAATTGTCATTCTGAGTGCCAGTTATTTGCTTTACTTCCAAAGATTTAGCCACGAGTAGGTTCAACCCGTCCATAAAATAGACCGCGAATCTTAACTTCTTTAGGTTCGCCAGCACCTAAATCTGTATCAGATGGCTGTTCACTCTCGAAAGTACCAGCAATTTCACCGCTAGAACTGTCTATTTTAGCGATTTGCAGAGAAATCTTGCCATTGAGATTTTCAGCACGCTTGACATTAGTACGGGTAAGTTCTTCATCATCTGCTTGGGCGGGGAGCGCTACGGCATTATCGTAGCCACTGACAACACCACGACCTTTAGGATCTAGGAAGGCAGCACCACGATAGGAAGGAACTTTGAAGGTACCTTCAAAGTCCGTAGAAGTGTTAATACTGGTCAAACTGGGTTGGCTTTGAGCAACCAAGTTTTTGATGGTGAAGAGGAAAGGTACTCTCTCACCACCAGGAAGCTGCACAGTGATGGCTTGGAAATCAAGACCATCAGTTTCCGTAAATGTCAAGCTATTATCTGAGTTGATTTTTAGATCACCTTGCACCTGGTCAATGGTGGAAGTGTATCTGGTCAACAATTTGCCAGCAACAAATTCTGCTTCTTGCCGTTTATTAGCAGGTTCTTCTTTGATGAAGAAGCTAGTTGGCTCCAAGCAAAGTTCTTTGATGGCATAAGACTGGCTAGAATCAATGGGAATGGAACCACGGCTTGTTTCTGCTAGTTGGGGGCATTTGTTAGCCAAGCCAGTGCCACGAATTTGATCGTAAGTAAGTACATCTCTACCACTACTACTAGTAGGTGCATCACTACAAGCAGTTATTAGACCTAGGCACAAAGCCAAGAATGCAACAATTAAAGCGCGATACCTCATGGTCAACCTCAATCTCAAAAATTAATATCTAAGTTGTAAAACTGCATCGAAGCTTTGATCTCTGATGAGAAGCCGCTACTCTGCGAAAAGCTACCTTTGTTCAGAAACGACTTTGCTTTGATTAAGAAAGTTGAAGCAAGTGTCCGGGAGTTTAGGTTGTCAGCTGCTCAAACTTTTCTCTGCTAAACGTAGCTAAACGTGTCGCTCTCTTGAGCTTGGGGTGTAAAACCCATAATAAGTAGCACACTGAATCCATCTTTGGATGTGTGTTACTAGGGGAGCAAAAAACCAGCAGTTTTACTGTTGGTGGCATTTGTTAGAGTTGGGCGGGTGGATGAGTAATCTCCACACAGAGGAGCATAAATGTTTGCCTCAAAGAGCGCGAAGAGGGGTGTCTGCTTCGCACTTTGCTCTTGCTGATAGCAAAAGCGGCGTCGCCCAAGTCTTTTTGTATCATGTATGTGACGCCACTACATACAGCCCATTGTTTTATGGGTAAATCAGCCAGATCATACGATTTTTTTTAACTCAAAATCAAAGTACTCAAAATCCAAGAAAGTCTCGTCCTGATCACATCTAGCTGCTGTGGAGGCTATGGTAAAGGTTACTACGCTCTTTTAGGAGCGATCGCAATTACTTTTGATAAAGATACAAATCTAGTTATATTCATCCCTGACTAGGGCAAGTGAGGGGACAGGGGACAGGGAACAAACTAGGGAAAATTAAAAATCTCCGGTAAATTTGAGTTGACCTCATTTATACGGAAAGGGTGGCATGAACGATAACAAAAATATTGAATCA
This sequence comes from Nostoc sp. CALU 546, assembly GCF_048836525.1. Taxonomy (NCBI): domain Bacteria; kingdom Bacillati; phylum Cyanobacteriota; class Cyanophyceae; order Nostocales; family Nostocaceae; genus Nostoc; species Nostoc sp. CALU 546. Next base: position 17,842 of record NZ_JAWJTF010000077.1, on the reverse strand, counting down.
GGGGAGTTGTCTTGTAAAGTGCAAGCGATCGCAACTGTGGTGTATGATGCAGTCCAGGGTTGTCAAGGCGATACTGTAGCTCTTTTAGCTTTGCTGCGCCAATTGGAACAGTTACACCGAGAGATCCGGGATGGGGTTTTTCAAGAGAGTTTGCCTGTTAACCGTCGCCAACTCTACTCGCTGCTGAAAGATATTGAGTCTGAGGGAGGCTGGCCTTACATTGAGCGCATGAGACTACAAGCATTTTTAGCGAATTTGCCACAAGAAGCTCCCGAAGAAAATAACCATGAAGTTCTGGAGAGCGATCGCTCCTTTGGCTGATTATCTCGAAATAAATTTCTAACTCTGAATTAAAAACTCTGATCGCCTCATCAACCGCTAAACCAAGAGCGGTTGCCCATTGAGGCTTCAACTTAATTCGTAATGACGCTCGCGGACTCGCTACCGCTGCGCTAACGTAATTCGTAATTAAAAAGGGTTTGTAAGGGTTATGCCATCACAAAGAAAGCGATCGCGCTTCTCAAGATTGCGGTTGTGCTTGAGGTAATCACCCACCCAGTTACAACCATGAACAAGCAAATCATCAAGGTTTAAATTCCATAGAATTATCGTGTTGTCACCACTAGCTGATGCTAGTGTTTGACCATCTGGACTAAAACTAACACTTAGCACCGGAGCGCGATGCCCATTGAGACTTTTAATTAATTTGCCATCACGGCTCCAAAGTTTCACTGTACTATCCCAACTGGCAGCGGCAAGCAATTCACCATTAGGACTGAAAGTCACGGCATTAACGCTATCGCTGTACCCTTTTAATAAGGTTTTTAACAACGTCCCATCCCGTCGCCACAGTTTCACGGTGTTATCCCAGCTAGCAGAAGCCAGTAACTCATCAGTAGGACTAAAGCTGACACCCAATACCCAACTGTCATGGGGCGAGAAAGTTTTGAACAAAGTACCATCCCGCTGCCAAAGTTTCACAGTTTGGTCATCACTGGCAGAAGCTAAAATCTGACTATCAGGGCTAAAATTCACGCTATTTACCCAACCCTGATGCCCTACTAAGGTTTTGAGCAACTTCCCCTCACGGTTCCAAAGTTTCACAGTTTTATCTTTGCTAGCTGATGCTAAAAACTGACCATCAGGGCTGAAATTTACGCTCATCACACTATCAGTATGTCCGTGGAGAGTCATGATTAAAGTACCGTCAAGCCGCCAAAGTTTAACGCTTTTGTCAAAACTTCCTGAAGCCAGAATTTCACCTTTGGGATCAAAGCTGACACTAGGAACTTTATTTGTATGCCCCACCAAAGTTTTGTAAAGTCGGGTTTTGATTTCGCCATGACTGGTGTATCGTTGCCAAAGTTTGACAGTGCGATCGCTACTACCAGAAGCTAGCATCTGACCGTTGGGACTCCAAGCAACGCTCAAAACTCGCTTTTGATGCCCTTGAAGAATAGACGGTGTTGGAGCATCTAAACTCCATAGTTTCACGCTTTTATCAAAACTTCCTGAAGCTAGCAATTTTTGATTTGGACTGAAAGCAATGCTGACAACTGCATCACTGTGTCCTTTAAAGGTTTTGAGTAAGGTACCAGTGCTACTCCAGAGGTTTATGGTATTGTCTTCACCTACGGAAGCTAACTTTTTACTATCGGAACTAAAGCTCAAACTCCACACTGTACTACTATGCTGCCGTAAAGTTTTGTAAGGACGATATTCAAAACCGTTTTTAGTGCTATTACTTTCCCGCCGCCAAAGTTTTACTGTTTTGTCTCGACCTGTTGATGCCAAAAATTTACCGTCTGGGCTGAAAACAGCTACAACCACACCCTGCTGATGTCCCCGCAAAGTTTTAACAAGGCTACCGTCTCGTCGCCAGATTTTAACTGTCTTGTCGTCGCTGGCCGAGGCGATGAATTGACCATCGGGACTGAAGTTGACCCAGTTAACCCACCCTCGATGTCCCCTCAGTATTTTTACTAAGCTACCGTCTTTACGCCAGAGTTTTACAGTTTTATCCTTACTGCCAGTAGCTAACAATTCGCCATCAGGACTGAAATTAACGCTATAAACCCAATCTCCATGTCCTTTCAGAGTTTTATATGGTTTGGGGTCAAATTCACCTGTAACCGGGTTTTTGTGCCAGATTTGCACTGTTTTGTCGAGGCTGGCGGAGGCTAGGGTTTGACCATCAGGGCTAAAACTTACACAGGTGACAGCATCAGTGTGATCTTTGAGGGTTTGGAGTAAGGTACCGTCAGGACGCCAAAGTTTCACCGTCTGATCTCGGCTACCTGATGCTAGCAACTGACCGTCTGGGCTGAAAGTTACTCCCCAGACAATATCAGTGTGCCCTTCTAGGCGGTTAACTTCCGTTACCCCATAAACTGCCTGTTGCAGGGCTGTCACCACCCGCATTCGGGTATCTGGTTGCACTCCATCAGCCTGTTTAAGTCCTCTCCAAGCCCGCAAACTTTCTAATAAGGCATCAAATTCTTTATTAGATGCGAACAAAGCTTCACTAGCAGCAGTGATCGCACTAATTTGCAAGTTGGTTTCACTGCGTTCAGCTCGTAGAGTTTGGCGGACTGCTGCTCTTTTCTGTAAGTCGGCTTGCCACCATAATGCTGCTATTGTTCCACCCATGACTGCCAGGATTGCACCTGCTAACCGTGCTTCCCGCAGTCGCCGTTGTAATACCAAGTTGAGTTGCTTTTGACTAAGTTTTTGGGCTACTTCAGCTCTAGTTTTTTCAAGTTTAATTTTTTCTAATTCGGCAACCATGCCATAGTTGTTCTTTTGGCGAATTGGTTCAACTAAATAATCGTGAACCAACTGGTAGCGATCGCCTAACTCTTCTCTGATTAGCAATACCAACCCTGAACCTACCAAGATTTCTAAAATCAATTCCCCAACTTTGTCAAAGTTTAATATTGTATCGAGATCATGATTATTAACTAATGCCGCCGCTAAATCAGCTTTACTTTTTAACGGTCGTGTCCCCTTTTCATCAGTTAACTCAAATAATAATTTCCAACTTAACTCTTCATTCTCTTGACCACAGTCTTTGATAACTTCCCCAAGCCAGCGTTCTACCAATTTTGCTGACCCGCCGCAAAGTTTATATTCTGGAAGTGTGGTAATGTTTTCTATTTGTAGTTGAGCGCCGACTATCTGTAATTCAATTGGATGTACTTCGTCTAGTTCTCCTGTTAAATCCTGCACTAATCGGTTGATTAATTCACTACTCAGTTCATAATGTGAACGTTGGGTAAGACTGTGAATTATAGCTTTGGCATCCTGGCTAGAGAATTTTCCTAAATAGTAGCGAATGTCCTTATCGAGAATATTTTTATTAATTACACCTAAATCATATAATCCAGTAATATTGTTTTGGCTCAAGCGTTCAAATTCTAACAGATGATGTAAATAATCTTCTCGTAATGAGAGAATAACTTTTACATAAGAAATATTTAAGCATTCACTAAAAAATTTATAAAATTCTATTCTTTGGCTGGGAGGATTACTAACAAAGAAAAATTCTTCAAACTGGTCTAGTATGAGTATTATTGTATAATTGCGTTCAGATGCTAACCGAATTTTTTCTAGCAGTATAGTGGGTGCAGAGTCAAGACTAAGCGATATTTCTGTATGTGCCAGTGCTTGATTAATACTGCTGATCAAGATTGTCATCCAATCGGTATAAACAGACAAAACAATAGGTATAGGAATTCGTTCACCGATAACTTTTCCCTTAAGCGCTGGCACTAAACCAGCTTTGAGAATCGAACTTTTACCTACACCTGATGGCCCATAAATTACTGTGAGTTTGTAGTCAGCGCGGCTAATTCTTTCAATTAAACGATTGACATCTTGTTGGCGTCCAGAAGCAGATATTTCTTGAGCAATCTCTTCAGGAATAAACGGTATTTTATGAGGTTCCAGTACTGGGTTAATTCTGGGGCGTTGCGGCTGCAATTGACTTGCGCCGATGAAGGCACGAAAGCCATACTGGTGTTCTATTTGAATTTTTTCTTGCTTCAGCTTAAAGGCTTCTGTATAGTCATGACGCTCAAAAAAGTAAAGCGATCGCAGTTCCTCTAATATCTCTAGGTAAAGTGATGGCTGATGTTGTAGCTCACAAACTACCCTCGCCCATTCTAGGTTATTGATAGCCTCCTCCCACTCACCCAGATGCCGTTGTGTACGTGCTAGCAAGAGAAGATACCAACTTTCTTGTTGGCGTGTTCGCAAAGCGTCTCGCAGATAAACTTCTGTTGCTTCTTCGGCGATAGAAAGTGCTGTATTTGCTAATTCATGAGCTAGTACCCAATTTGACTCAGAAGCCGCTACATTTGCCAAAAAGCCATAATTTTGAGCAATTTGTGCAGGAGTTCCATAAGTTTTATGTAGATGTAATGACTTTTGAGCTAATTCTTTTAAGTCATCCCAGGCTTGTAAACGTTGCAGCATTTCACAAGCAGGCAAAATAAATTTAGCAACTAAGTCTTCTCTTTGTACCTCTTCCAATAGCTCCAAGCATTGTTTAAACCACAAGAGAGCATGTTCGCAATAGCTGCTAGTATTTTGGTATAAGTCTGCCATTCGGTGATAGCAAAGTCCCAGGTGGAATAGTACTATTGCTTGCTTGAGTGAAGACGAGGTAGGAGTAGGGTGAGGACATGAGAGGGAGAAAGAAGAATTACTTTCCCACTCTGCTACTCTTTTTATTTCCTGCTGCCATAATGCTAGACTTCTTTGATAATTGGCTAAAGCACCATTAATTTGATCGTTGGCATATTTATCTCGCCCCAAGACAAACTCTAAACTAGCTTCTAATCCTGGTGTTAATTGAACACCATACAGACGCAACAAATCATTACGGGCTGATTCTATTTCGTGGCGGTGTTGAGACTTAGGATCTAAATCGAGGAAAGCATTAGATAAAAAAGTTTCAGCACCAGCTTCTAAAACTTTGGCAAATAGAGATTCTGCCTCTTGGTGGATCAAAGCAATTAAATCTGCTTTGGCCATTTCAAATTTAATTGTGGTTGCAGCCCAGCTTTTGAAATCAGGCGCTAATCTTGAAAGCAATGATGCGACTTCATCTTGGAGCCACAACACCACTGGAAATGGAAAAGTTGCAGCATAGATATCTCGTGCTTGGTTGATGCCTGTAAGTAAGTTTTCCAGGTCGATAATTGACTCAATACCAAAAACCATCACAGCAGATGGTAAAGAGTCTGTCAGGACGGCAGGATTATCTAAAGATAGTTCTGAGACTATTGTGGTGTGTAAAGAAGTAGTTGATGGATTAAGAACGATTTCTCTGATGTTGATGTCTTTGGTGATGGAGCGAATATTCTCTAACATTTGCTCACGTAATTGCCCATAGTTACATCGCACTAAAATCAGGGCAAATTGACCTTCGGAAAGCGCGATCGCTCTAATCAGTCTTTGCAAAGTATGCTGATTTTCTTTGGTGTAGACGCGTAGCTGCTTATCATTAGGCATTGGGCATTGGGCATTGGGAATTGGGCATTGGGAATTGAGCATTAGTCATTGGACAAATGACAAATGACTAATGACAAATGACTAATTGACTTCTTACTTATTTTGTTGCCAAGCCAAAACTTTTTCTGTTTCTGCCAAGGCTGGACTGATACCAAACCAGCGTCCTAGAGGATCGCGATATTCAAACAGATACATGCTTCTTAGTAAGCTCTGATAGTCCGACTCCCCTTTAACTCTCTGCTGCTGCACTACTTCAAACAATAATTCCCACTGGGATTCATCAATAGCTAATAGCAGATCGTCGCGGTAGTCCTTAATTACGGCTTCTAAGCAGTCCCTAGAAAAAGGTGGATCTTGTCGTTGCAGGCAGCTATAAAGTAAACCCAATAAGTTACGAATGTGACCACCACTGACGCGACATAGACGATCCAAGGTTTGGGAATGATCGAATAATTCTGTAATTAATAAAAGCCTGCTATTCAAAGGAACTTCTGGAAAAGCTCTTGCGAGAACTAACTGGCGCACTAGTGACATCCCTGGTTCGTAGTCACTGCCATCTCTTTGCCGCACCAATACCATTGGCAGTACTTTTGGTGCAATCCCTCCCCCCAGGCGATTTTTTAGTGTCTCGTACTCATTGGAGAAAATTAATGTTAGAGGAATGGTGTAAACTAGGTGGCATTTGAGTCGGCGTAACTGTTCGCCTCGGTCGATGAAGAGATATTCTGGTTGCGATCGCCCCGATGCTAAGGGACGCATATCTACTCGATCCAAATTATCTACAATCACTACCAGTCCTTTTTGACCCCGGAGCTTTAGCTGTTCAACAGCTTTTTCTAAAATTTCTTCGTTAATCGCCTGCAAAATACTATTGGTACGTGGTTCCAGATATTGCCTCAGTTGATTCCGCATCTGGGTGCTATCTTTGGTTTTGGCAGTAATTTTGGCAATACCCAAAGACAATTCTGCTTGCCCAGAAAGCTCTATGGGGCTTTGCAAAAAATCGCCTACTTCTTTAAACAAATTGGTAAAGTAACCGGGTTTGAGCTTGATGTTAATCGCTTCTAAACTGGCACTGACTTGACGGGCTACACTCAGCAGAATATCGCTGACATCAATATCCGCCATATCTAAGTCTTGACTGGACTCAAAATAAACTACATGAAATCCCGCCACTTCTAGTTCTGTCTTGAGGCGCTGCAATTCCGTTGACTTACCGCAGCCAATGTGACCTGTAAATAACTGACAGGTTGGCTCATCAGGAGAAATCCGAATGATAGTCCGTTGCAATTCTTCGACGATCTTGCAACCACGGACATCAGCAAAATCTATGTAATACTGACGATCTAGCACGTTACTTGTATTTAGCGTGTAGCTTGGGTTACATGCTTTATAAAAACGTGACAAATTTAATGTCGTTTTCATGTATGTAGAGGTGTATGTAGACGTGTTTGTAGATGCAGTTTAATTCGTATTTTTTATACAAGTAATCTCTATCCAGAATGTAGACATACGATTAACTTGCAAGTTGGTAGTGTCTTGCAAGAGACAGCACTTGGTACAGAACTACTGTCAGTAGTATGGTAGAGATTTAATTGACCCTAATAACCTTAAGCATATCTGTCCTTTTTACACCTGATATTGAGATTTTGACAATCTCTAGCTTTTGTTTGAACTGCCACAAACTTTTAGGGCCGGGTGAATCAGTAAAAAAAGTTACTAGATTGCATGGTTCTCAATTTGTATAGCTGACGAGAAGGACTGGTATGAATTATAGCAAGCTATACAGAGATTCAGGAATACTTGTTTATCATTTCACATTCTATTTGTCAAGAAAACAAAATCCTAAACATCTAAATTAATATTTTGTAATCTTTAGGAAAAAAATCTTCAACAATAACTTGTCAAAAAGACTACAGTCAGTTAAAAATGGACACCGGAAACTTTAATGGGAATAGTAACTAGCACCATAATCTTTGTGTAGTTACTGTAAAGTGTTACTAAAAATAAAAAAAGTCTTGAGGAGAGCGGCTAACAGATGCCAACAGTGTTTACTGAAATTAATAATGATACAAATGCGTCAAGGAATTTAGATTGCAATCAAAAAGGGGTTTGAATGGCTGGCATAATATCAGTTTCCCGCACGGATCTAGCCCAGCGTCGTAAAAAATTACGTCGGCAGCGGCAGATGAAAATTATTCAGGCTATTTGGCGAACCTTTGCTATTACTGGTTTGGCGGGTGGATTACTGTGGATGGCAGTCCAACCAGTGTGGATGCTAAAAGCTCCCAAGCAAATAGTGATGAAATCAGGCAATAAATTACTGTCGGATGAAACAACTCAATCACTGTTGGTGTTATCTTACCCCCAGTCTTTGTGGCGGATTGAACCATCAGCGATCGCTAACTCTCTGAAGAAACAACCAACTATTGCCCAAGCGATCGTGAGACGCCGCCTCTTTCCTCCTGGATTGTTTATCGAAATTCAAGAACGAGTACCAGTAGCAGTAACTCAAACACGTGACAACAAAAAAGTAACTATTGGCTTACTAGATGCCAGTGGAGCCTGGATACCCTTAGAAAAATACACATCACTTAATCCCACTAGGAAATTACCAAATCTCAGAGTAATTGGTTCGCCAAAACAATACTGCCTCTATTGGACTCAAATTCATCAAGCTGTCAGCCAAAGTCCCGTAAAAGTAATGGAAGTTGATTGTCAAAATCCAACGAATTTAATTTTGAAAACAGAATTAGGAAATGTGCATCTCGGCGTTCCAGGCCCCCAGTTGTCTGAACAAATCAAGCTACTCGCCCAAATGCGGCATTTAACAGCAAAATTCAATTCTGGTCAAATAGAGTATATTGATCTGAAAAATCCCGAATTTCCCTTAGTACAAATGAACCAAAAAGATCAAAAATTAACTCCCAAGATCCCTAAAAATATCTAGGGTGTTTAATGTATTGATAGCTCCTAGTAAATTAAGAAGCTTTATGCTGATAAATATATTTATTATTTTCAGTTTTCCCGCAACCCTAACGAAAATTGGCATTAACTTCTAATTAACATGAGAAGATCAATCATATAATCTCCATTGCGAGTAAAAGACCCTCAATTATTACCCTAACATCTATATAGTAGGGTGCAAGATGCGGGACAATCTAATGATGATCTAGAGCATACAAAACACCTTCTGCCCATACGTTCCTCACTAAACCCAGTGCGGAAAAGAGAAAAATGCTTGAGTTTTTCATTAAGATCAGACTCGCTTTTCAGAGTGCACAGATGAAAACGGTTTACACCGCTATCTAAGTGCAGAGCCAAAAGTGTTCTAGCTTGAGTCTATTGAGGACAATTCCAAAGACAGTTTACTGAGGTTGCGAACTGTAACAGAAAATGCCACCCAAAATTGCGTAAGCATTGCTGCTGGGCAATAAATTTGGACTATTCTGTACCGTAATTTTTATTAGGTGACGAAACCTCTTAGGAAATCTTGATTTATTGACTGTACTAGTGAGGGTTCTCGTAGGATAGACTATTGCTCCAACAAAGTGTCCATTAAGACCCCCCAAGCAACAAATTAATCAGGTATAGTCTGACAAGTAAATTCTTGCTTAGTTTAACTTAAGGATAAGTAAGTAGAAGGTAAATTTTGTGTCTAAAGTTGCAATTATCCCCAATGGTGAAACCTATTAACAATATTATTATTGAGGCAGAGAAGATACGCTGTAGTGTGTCTTTACAAGTTATGCCCTCCCCTGAGAATAGTGAAGAGATTAATGTCTGGTTGAAGTTATACAGGTCACTTTTTGATAAATATAGGTATACTTCTCTAGAATTGGCTGTGCGATCGGCTGCCCTAAAAGCTTATCCCATAGCAAATTTTCGCACCGCCAATTCTGTTAGGCTTGGCAGTAGTGAAAATAATAAAGAACAGTGCCATAGTATTGTGGCACTGTCAAACTAAAGTTGACTCTTAGGTGAATAACACCTGAAAAAGTCGTTTATCTACCCTTTCACAAATCCAATGACACTTGATAATAACCAAGGACTTAACTATAAAAATTCCCAATCTACGGGACAGCCGGGGTTCTCTCTGGCAGTTAACTCGACCAATCCCTTTAATAACTCTGGGCTGAACTTCGGACAAAATCACGATAATAAGAAGATTTCTGCGGAAAATAGCCGAATCGGTGAGATTGTCCCTGGTCGAGTGGCCAACATCAAAGTGATTGGTGTCGGTGGTGGTGGTGGCAATGCTGTTAACCGCATGATCGAGTCTGATGTCTCTGGGGTAGAGTTTTGGTCAATCAACACTGATGCTCAAGCTTTAACTCTGGCAGGCGCTCCCAGTCGATTGCAAATTGGACAAAAGCTAACGCGGGGTTTAGGAGCAGGTGGTAATCCTGCCATCGGTCAAAAGGCAGCTGAGGAATCACGGGACGAAATTGCTACAGCATTGGAGGGTGCAGACTTAGTATTTATTACTGCTGGTATGGGTGGTGGTACTGGGACAGGTGCAGCCCCAATCGTGGCCGAAGTAGCTAAAGAAATGGGCGCTCTCACTGTTGGTGTTGTTACACGTCCATTTGTCTTTGAGGGTCGCCGCCGCACCAGCCAAGCAGAACAAGGTATTGAAGGACTAAAAAGTAGAGTAGATACACTGATCATTATCCCCAACAACAAACTGCTGGAAGTGATCCCTGAACAAACACCTGTACAAGAAGCTTTTCGTTATGCAGATGATGTGCTGCGTCAAGGGGTGCAAGGTATTTCTGATATCATCACGATCCCCGGTTTGGTAAACGTTGACTTTGCTGATGTTCGGGCTGTGATGGCAGATGCGGGATCGGCATTGATGGGAATTGGCGTTAGCTCTGGAAAATCTAGAGCTAGAGAAGCTGCGATCGCAGCTATTTCTTCACCGTTACTAGAATGTTCTATTGAAGGCGCAAGAGGGGTAGTATTTAATATTACTGGTGGTACTGACCTCACCTTGCATGAAGTGAATGCTGCCGCAGAAGCAATCTACGAAGTAGTTGATCCCAACGCCAATATTATTTTTGGAGCTGTAATTGATGACAGACTCCAAGGTGAGGTGAGAATTACTGTAATTGCCACTGGGTTTACAGGTGAAGTGCAAGCTGCGGTACAACAAAGCGTGGCTAACGTTCGAGTAGCACCGAATGCCTCGAAGCGACCAACAACACAACAACCCGCAGTTAATCCCCCAACCTCAACTCCAAATTCAAATCCAAATCCAGCTCCAACTCCAATTCCAGAACCAAAAGAAAAAATTGGATTGGATATACCTGATTTCCTGAAAAACCGACGTACACCAAGGAATTAAAAGATTTTGGATTTGAGATTTTAGATTAACTGAGCACTCTCAGGTCAGGCTGAACGCTGTATAAAATCTGCTACTTCCACCAGGGTTTTACCAAGGGCAGGGGTAAGCAATCTTTTGCCATCCCCAATTTTGCCAATTGGTAAAAAACTTGTCAACGCTACTTTATAGAATGAACTTGGGCAGGAGTCTGCTGGCTCACATGGTCAGCTATGCTTCTGGAACAAAAAATCAGGAAGACCTGCCCAAATAGGAATACCTAAGCATAGCCAGTCGTGGACATTGCTACATCTACTCATCGCGATCCATTAAACTTAATATTCGGTATAAGTAATATACTTACTCAAGGCAAGTTGCTTAGAGAACTCACTCACGCAAGTGTCCAAAGGAAGTCTGTTCAATCGATTGAATTACCTGATGACCAAGGAGAGTGCCATCTAGTCGGTCAATCTCGCGAATTCCGGTGGGACTAGTGACGTTAACTTCAGTCAGATAGCCACCGATAATGTCAATACCCACAAAGATTAAGCCGTCTTGACGTAAGCGTTCGGCTAATTGGGTACAGATTTCATACTCTCTTGGGGTAATTTCAGTTTGAGCGACTGTACCACCAGTTGCCATATTATTACGAAAATCAGTTCCACTAGAGAGGCGATTGAGCGCACCAATCGGTTCGCCATTGAGCAGGATGATTCGCTTATCTCCCTCTTTTGCCTCTGGTAAATAGGTTTGTACCATTACTGGCACTCGACCTTGGAGGGTACTGAGTTCGACAATGGAGTTAAAATTGCGATCGCCTGATTGCAAAAATAAAATTCCTTCTCCAGCTTTGTTTCCCAGTGGTTTGAGAACTGCTGCCCCCTTTGCTTTGACAAATTCTCGAATAAACTCCTTATCAGCACTGACAATGGTTTCTGGAATCGCTTTAGTAAACTGGAGGGCATACATTTTTTCATTTGCCCCTCGGATGCCTCTCGGACTGTTAATTAACAGGGTTTTATTTTGGTCAATGTAATCGAGAATATAGGTGGCATACAGGTAGGAATCATTGACTGGTGGATCTGTCCGCATAAATACGGCGTCCATTGTCTCTAAAGAAGTTAATGAGGAATCGCTCAACTCATACCAAGGATTCACCGCTACCCAGCGTCTCTCCACCAACTGCACTGGTACAACTTCAACTCGCTGTAGAAAAGCCCAAGCTTTGCCCTCCACCACACTCAGCAAATTTGCTTGAGTCACCCAGACTTCGTGTCCCAGGATTTGCGCTGCTTCAATTAAGGCAACACTGGTATCATGACACGGGTCAAGCAAATGGATAGGATCAATGATAAAAGCCAGTTTCACCCTTTATACCTCAATCACCAAGAAATTAAATGGTTATTCAACTATTATCTCTTGATGCTCTCACCAATTGACGTATATCTGTACTGTTCAGTAAAACCTGGAGAGTAAAATCTTGTAGACATATTCGCTTTTGTGGGGAAAAGCTCTTAGACAAGAGATAGCGCGTTGTTTGTTTTAGAGTTGTAGCGACTGCCGTGTAATTTGCAGCGGCCTGTCGCTAGCGCACTTATGAATCTAAACGCTATTGCTAGAAGTTAGTAGCTCATCCAGCTTGCCTTGACTATCTAAAGCATGGATATCATCACAACCACCAACATGCTCATCATTAATGAAAATTTGCGGTAAAGAGCGGCGTCCATTCGCCCTTTGAGCCATTTTACTTCTGGCTGCTTCATCTCCATCAATACTGTATTCGATAAATTCAACACCCTTGTTTTTCAGCAAACTTTTGGCACGGATACAAAACGGGCAAGTTCTCCAAGTGTAAATTTCTACTTTTGCAGCCATAAAGTCCTCAAATTTATTTCATGCTTCTTAATTTTAGAACTTTGCCACTGACTGTAGCTGCTTTATCCCGTTTTGACCTGATCTTTAAAAGTTGCTAACTGGGTTTACGATGCTTGATGAAGGTGAGTTCACTAGAACCCCTATCATTCAAAAATCCCACCGATTATAGCTGTGGGAGTATTAAAAAAATTATTAATTATGATGTTTTAGTATCTATTTAATAAGTAAATTTTATAATTTTAGGAGACACACCTGAATCCGACAAGGGATACATTTAGTGTCTCCTAGTAAAGCTTCTAGGCGACTGTCATTGAAGCTGATACTAAAGGCTTTTTCTTCGCTATTCTCAGCGCACCCACAGCAAATAGACCAAGGGCAACGACTGTAGTAGGCTCAGGAACCTTTTTAGGTGGTGGTGGTGGGGGTGTGTAGTAAGGGGCTTGTCCTTTGAGTTTACTGCTTCCGTTACGATTGTTTCCAGAACCGACACTCATTAGGCGGACTCCAAAGTTTTCCTGAGAAAACTGAGCCAATGTTAAAGCTTGTGAAGTATGGGATAGGGTAAAGATGGTAGATTGAATATCGCCTTTTCCTTGACCTATACCTTCTTGACCAATTTCTACACCAGCATCAAAGGAGCCGCCACCACCATTCAGATTGTTACTACCACTACCGACAGAGGTAACTGAACCAGCAGGGCCAAATTGTTTGTTTGTTACATCTGTACCTACTACTTGAAGACCTTTAAGGAGTGAGTTATCTAAAATGTTGAAGAAAATACCGCGTATATCAGCAATTTTGTTGCTGCCAGTGGATAAATAATCTACTTTAAACTGAACTTTGCCAGACCCCGCTATTGAGTCATCTAAGGTAAACTTCACCTGAGTATCCGAACCTGTGAAGTCGTTGATAGTGAAATTCATCGAAGCGGCATTAGCAGGGGCAAAAGCAGAAGACGATATCACAACGGCAGTAGCAGCCAAAAACGCAGGTATTGTTGCGGTGGAAAATAGATGTTTCATGTTAATCAATGTTTGGAAAAGAAAATGGTAAGACTCAGTTGCTAATGATGGGAATTTGCTGCTTTCTATCCATGTAAAATCAGATGCACCCAGTGAAAAGTCTTTTACTACTCTAGATATTCAATTAGAAGTTGTCTATGATACCAGCCTTAGTTCAAAAAGACTTTATTTTTGGCTTCATATAAGAAAAAACCCAGTATTGCTACTGGGTTGTATTAACATTAAATATTGATCAAATTCTACTAGTATTTACCCACAGTCAACGGCATATTCAATCAGCTGGGCAAGACGGTGACGTAGGGTTTCTAATCCCAAGCGCTGACTCGCAGAAATAAATACCGCGAGGGGAAATTCTTCTCTAGCTAGGGCTAGTGTCTCACTATTGGCTTGATCGATCTTGTTAAAAATCACTAGCGCCGGGCCAGGAGTTATTGGCATTTGTGCCAAAATTTCTCTGACTGAGCGAATATGACGCAACCAAGCTGGGTGAGACAAATCTACCAAATGTAGTAGGGCATCGGCTTCTGTGACTTCCTCCAAGGTGGCGCGGAAGGCATCCATTAATGATGCAGGTAGTTCGTGTATAAACCCTACTGTATCTGTAATCAGAATTTCCTGATGTTCATTTGTTTCGCCATAAGGAATCGCCAGACGGCGGGTGGTAGGATCGAGAGTGGCAAATAACTGGTCGGCTGTATAAACTTCTGCATTAGTAAGAGCATTCAGCAAAGTGGACTTACCCGCGTTGGTATATCCAACCAAAGCCACTGAAGGAACTTCCCGATGCTGCCGTCGCTGCCGTAACCGCGAACGATGGGCCTGCAACTGGTTCACTTCTTTTTGTAGTCGAGAAATTCGTTGCCCAATGGCACGGCGTTCTGTTTCTAATTTTGTTTCACCAGGTCCACGAGTCCCAATACCACCACCTAATCGGGACATGGTGCGACCTCTACCAGCCAGTCGCGGTTGCATGTATTCTAACTGTGCTAGTTCTACTTGCAACTTACCGGCACGAGATTGAGCGCGTTGGGCAAAGATATCTAAAATTACTTCGGTGCGGTCAACCACCCGGATACCAATTTGCATTTCTAAGTTGCGGACTTGGGAGGGTGAGAGGTCGCGGTCAAAGACAACGAGATTAACCCCTAGTGTTTGGGCAGTTAGGGCAATTTCTTGCACTTTACCTTCGCCAACTACGGTCTGGGGATGAACACGCGATCGCTTTTGTTGTATTGTCTGTAATACATCTCCCCCAGCAGTATCAACTAAACGTGCCAATTCTAATAGGGTGTCTTGGAATTGTAGGGGAGTCATCTCACTGGTCATTAGCCCCACAATCAGCACGCGATCGTGGTCAGCATCTACTTCCTGGGCGATAAATTCACGCTGGAATTCCGCTTCCAGATTTTCTACTAAGTCTACTAAATCCTGGTCTGCCAGATCATCCAAATCCAAAGGTGGCGATATATTCCAACTTGGGGATTGGATTTGTTTAGAGTGGGCGAAGCCGAATTGGCTTTCCTCTACTTTGACAGCAGCAGGACTAGGAATCAGGGTGCGAGAGTCTTGGGGTGTCAGATGAGCTAGATAAGCTTCTTTCACATACCCAGTTGCACCGCCTCCCCGCCGTGTAAATCCCGTTCCGGTAATATTTAGGACAACTAGGGCATCTAAGCGTTGTAGTGCCATAGCCGTGAGCGCCGCTTCATTGGGCGGTTCTGGCTTGAGATGTGTGGCAATGCAACGAATACCACTGAGTCGTTCTGCACCGTAACGGGGCAATTCCATCGGTGGTATTTGCGTTTGACGCGGTGTGCCTACCCCGATGCGAATCACTTGTCCGCGACGGTTGACGTAGGCACACACAGGCTGATTGACTTCTGTGCTAATTGCTGCCAGACGTTGGGAAAACTCAGGCGTGGTGATGCGATCGCCTGGTATGCGCTGGTGGTACAGCCGCTGTAGTTGCTTCAGCTGGCTGGACTTCAGACCTTGGAGATTTCCAAAAATAGTTTCTATAGGCGTTTATGACCAGTAAAATGGCCCCCCGAATCCTTATATGTCTATTTTACAACAGGGTTTAGGCTCCTATCTCTCTCTTTTGAGGGATGCGTTATGAATTAGTTCACGGTGGGTATTTATTTGAAGCTATTTTGGTGGTAGTAACTCACAAATCGAGCAATGGTAAAAACACGCGCCGCCTCAGAACAAAATTTAAGGATCTCTTTCACCAGTTTGTTGAAGTGCAAAATTGATAATAGTTTCACTTAGCCTTATTCCACGAGCAATCATTATTAAATTAGTATCAGAAGATATGCAAGATGGTTGAATTATCGAAAATGTCTTACAGATTGTGAACCCATTTTTAACTCTATATTGATAAGCTTTGCTTAAGCATTTACAACAAAGGTATAATCATTTACTGGAAATAAACAAACTATTGTTACTAAGGCTTCTATTTTTATAACCAATGGATAAGCTGTAGTTACTTCCTACACGAAATTGGTAACGTAGCTGCTGCAAAATACTCAAATTATTCTTGAATTTCAGCTTGTAGTATTAAGATTTACCCAAAAAGTGATGAATTTGAAGTTGCAGCTTTTCTCGTAATTGTTGCGCTTGTTGATAGGCTACTGCACGCCCTTTGTTTGAGTTGTTGTCCGATCCTGCTGGTTCTAAAGGCTGAATAAAGTAACGCAGACGAGTTCTCGTTGCCCAAATTCCCATTGAGGGAAACAGGAGTAAGACTAGCATCAAAGGTGAAAAAGGCAAGAATGGTAATTTGACTAGTCGTTGCAATTTGGTGAAATTAACAGCCCAAGGATGTAAAGATTCACTACCGATGCAAACTACTGGAAGAATGGGAATATGATAGCGATCGCTCAACTGAATAAAACTCATATCAAACTTTTCTAGTTGATAGCGTCTTCTCCAACCTTTCAAAGGCCCGCGGATACCTTCGGGTGCATATAAGAGAATTTTGCCTTGAGCCATCGCTGACTCAAAATTATCTAATTCGGCTCGCACACCACCTAAAACCTGTGACCATTTAGGTGGTAGCCACCAAATCACCCAAGGATGCTCAAATAATGCTGGACTTGCTACGGGTTGTACTACCCATCCTCTGGTTTCACTTAATAAATAACCCAAGGTCAAAAAGTCCCAAGGAAAACACATCCCCGCGTGATTCATTGCCACAATCAATGGCCCTGTTGGTGGCAAGTTTTCAACTTGTTGCAATTCTCCCCGAAAATATGATTTAACGATGGGGCCAAGAACTTCTTCGCGAAAAGCTTGTTGATATTTGGGATCAAATTCACCAACTTCTTTTCGGGGTAAACGACAACCCAGACGCAACCAGCGACTCAGTAGCGCCAGATAAAATCCGCCAGGAATTAAAAATAATCCATATTCTAGCCAATTCCAACCATCTGGATCGGTGTGATAATGCTGCCAATGACGGTTGAATAAAATTAGCCAACCTGGAGGATACCAAAGACAAAACCAATCAAACCAGTTAAATACATAACCTTCACCTGGTAAATTTTCCAGTTGAGTGTTTAGGAGTTTTTCGGAATGTTGATTAATCAAAACGGTTAAAAATCAGGCAAAATTTTTATTAAAAGTGGATTATAGCTATATAATTTTGCCATTGGCATCTTACTATAGAAGTAAAATTAACTACAGACTTGGAAACCAATTTCAGATTTGGTTGCCAAAATGATCAACTGAAAAATTTATCGAACAGAATAAAGGCGTCAGTCGTCAGAATGGGCTAAACCTTAGCTATCCGCTAACAGCAATGTTTTCTGTATGACTGGCGGTGCTTCGCAGCCTTAGCGAATCCACGGTAGCTAGCGTTAGCGAGTCTTGTCTACGACACGCTACGCGAACGAGCGTCGCGTCTGAATCCCCGACTGATTGATTCTGACTCCTGAAGATGCCTATAAAACAAGCGTTTCAAGATTGTAAAGAAAGATGTGACTAATGGATAGCCTAAAAGGAGAGAGGAACGAAAGTGAGGTCAAAATTGTACTTTACTGGATCAAGAACCGCTATAGATAGATACCTTATATAGGACTCATATAGGAATCCGCTTTGA
>NZ_JAWJTF010000095.1:0-37232 GCF_048836525.1 Nostoc sp. CALU 546 | reverse complement strand
TCTGGATTTTGCCCAAACTACCACTACCAGGGTGGGCAAGCAGCTATTGCAAGATTTTGGGAAAGTACAGGCTGACCAAAAAGCTGATGGTAGTTTGGTGACGCAAGCAGATAAATGGGCAGATCAGGAAATTCGAGATGCGATCGCTTCTAATTTCTCTGGTTACGGCATTTTGAGCGAAGAGAGTGATCAGTCATTTCCCGGTACTGAGTGGTGCTGGGTAATTGATCCTCTCGACGGTACAACCAACTTCACACGCGGCATTCCTCTCTGGACAATATCTCTGGGTTTATTGTATCGAGGCACACCCATTTTTGGGTATGTTTACGCACCAACTCTAAATCAAGCTTTTCATGGTTTCTGGGCAGGTTCATCTGGTTTGGCAACACCAATAGGAGCATTTCTCAACCACCACCCCATCCACACAAGTGTTGATAGTCCCAGCAGCAATCACTTTTTTAACCTCTGTTCTCGTAGCACCGCAGTTATCAAAAACGGCTTTCCCTGTAAAATTCGGATGTTGGGTGTAGCTAGCTATAACTTTTTGACGGTTGCTACTGGGGCTACTCTCGGTGGGATTGAGGCGACACCAAAAGTTTGGGATATAGCAGGGGCTTGGGTAATTGTCCAAGCAGCTGGTGGGGTATGGTCATCGCTGAAGTCAGAACCGTTTCCGTTGTCACCAGGAGAAGATTATAGCGATCGCTCTTTTCCTACCCTTGTGGTTAGTCGTCCCGAATTAGTTCCGGTATTTCAACCTTTTCTCGAAGGTGTAAAAATTTAATTTGCTGCCTAAATATTTGAAAAGAGTAATTTTGTCAACCAGCCTAGTGGATAATAGCATACTCGATATTAAACTTAACAAAACCCTAGTTCAACAAAGAATTGAGTATAAATAAAGCTGGTAATAATCCTGATTTAAGTGCAAAACCAGTGTAGTTATTAATTTAAGTAGTGTTGTGACTTTCATTACACTGGTTAATTTAGTATAAAAAATTTTATGTTGTCTAATCTAGATTTAATTCGAGAGTTTGTGCAAAACTCTATTCAAAAAAAAGATATTTTGTTGTCAAATCCTGCTTTGACAGCGCAAACAGTGTATAAAATCAACCAACTGACAGCAAAATCTGAAGGCGTAATTGCCACTGTTCAACTATCTAACACCTTATCTGAATTCTCGATTTCTCCAAAATCAACCCAGTGGGAATTGATCAATCAGGCATTAGCAGAATATAGTTATATCCTCAAAGGAGAAGTAGATAGTCGGGGTTTCTATCAGTATCAATACTGCGAAGTTCCCAAAGGCTATCAGATGAACTGTACTAAATGTGTCATTCTATGGCGAGCCTGGTGGAAATATTGCAAGCATAGTTCAAGATCAGGGATTCCGTTAGAACTTCTGATTAGAACACGAGATTCATGGTATCCAATTAGAGATTTAATTATCAGTGACGGACTTCTCTATATCAAAACCTTGGGAAGTGAGATTGCACTTGGCTCAGAAGACTTAGTTACTTGGTTAAGCAAAGTTGATGTAACCAAAATTAAAGAAATACCTTCTACAGAGACATAGGTATGGGTATATCAGTACAAATGTTTGCCCTTATATTTGTAAACATTTTTCAAAGTGATTATGACAACATAATTAGGCAAAGGATTTGACATACTCACCGACCTAAAGGCGCTCTTAAGAAGGAGTAATGAGTAATAAGTAATAAGTAATGAGTAAATACCCATTTTTCATCCACGATGAAACTCATTACTTTAAAGCATTGCGTGAAGCACGGGACTTCTCTACGAGACGCTTCGCGAACAGACCCAAATATGTGGTGAAAAAGAATGAAAGGACTTTGGCTCGAAAATAATCAGTTGCAATTACGTACAGATATTCCCGTTCCTGAACCGCCACCAGGAGAAGCTTTAGTACGCGTCTTGCGTGCCGGTATCTGTAACACTGACCTGGAATTACTCAGAGGCTACTATCCTTACACTGGTATTTTGGGGCATGAATTTGTCGGCGTCGTTGAACAAGGGCCAGAACACTTAGTTAATAAACGCGTAGTTGGAGAAATCAACGCTGTGTGTGGGCATTGTCGCTTTTGTTGCAGCGGACAATCAACTCACTGCGAAAATCGTACAGTTTTGGGTATTGTCAACCGCAACGGAGCCTTTGGTGAATATCTCTGTTTGCCGATAGAGAATCTGCATCTCGTACCTGAGAATGTGCCAACAGAAGTAGCAACATTTGCTGAACCTGTAGCAGCAGCTTTGGAAATTCAGCAGCAAGTGCCATTACATCCAAATAATCGGGTGCTAGTGGTTGGAGATGGCAAACTAGGGCAGTTGGTAGCCCAGACATTAGCCTTAACCGGCTGTGAACTCTTAGCTGTGGGGCGTCATCAAGACAAACTGGCTAACTTAGAGGCACGGGGGATTAAAACTGGTTTAGCTAATGCTGTGAAAGATGGATATTTCGATATCTCAGTAGAATGTACTGGTAATCCAGAAGGATTTGCGATCGCTCGCCGCGCCCTACGTCCCCGTGGTACGCTTGTACTGAAAAGTACTTATTCTGGCAAACTCAGCCTGGATGCTTCTTCTTTAGTAGTAGATGAAATCACCCTCATCGGTTCTCGTTGTGGTCCCTTTGCCCCAGCCCTTCAGCTACTAGCTACAGGAAAAGTTGACGTGCAACCCCTGATTCATGCCACCTACCCTCTTATTGAAGGGCTTGCGGCTTTTGAACACGCTCAGAGTCGGGGTGTTTTGAAAATATTGTTAGATATTAGTCATTAGTCATTGGGCATTGGGCATTGGGCATTGGGCATTGGGCATTGGGCATTGGGCATTGGTTATTAATTCTTCTTCCCCTGCTCCCCCTGCTCCCTCTGCTCCCCTTGCTCCCTAATAGAGATAAGGATTAGTCTTCGGTTGATAGTCAGAACAATCGATCGCTTCTTCTGTATTGGCAATAGATGGGCGTACAGTACATTTAAGACGATAATTGTCGGTAAAAAATTGGCAACCAGTACAAGGAATTTGATGCATTTGCTTGGCTGTTGTCAAACTATCTCGCGCCGCCGCACAGAGACTCCAAACAACGAGAATAATTACAGTCCAAGCTACAACAAAGCAAATCGGGACTAACAAAGGCTCAATCCCATGAATGAGGAAAGATATCAGTTTAAACACGGTATGTCCTGATACAAATTAGGAGTTAGAAGTATATTACCTCCTAACTCCTAATTTCTAACTTCTCACTATAGAAGTAGAAGTTAAACGCCAGCATGACCCAGCGCTAAACCGGTGACGAGCATTCCTAGAACAAGGAAAGGTTGGGCGCTAGCTTGGTACTTAACATCATTCTTCACGGGGTCGCGCAAGAAATACATATCTTGCAAGGTGATTTGCGGGATGATTAACAGTACTAGTATTGCTGCATACAAATTCTCATGGATGCTGACGAGATAAGCTGCAATCAATCCTTGAAAAACATCAATTGTCACTACACAAATCCAAGATGCGGCGGTGATGCCAAACATTACAGGTAGTGAATTTAATCCTAACTGGCGATCGCCTTCTACACTCTTAAAATCATTGACAATGGCAATACCCAATCCAGCCAAGCTGTAGAACATTGTCAAAATCACAATTGTGGAATTCAGTTCGCCAAACAAAGCGTGTCCTGTAGACCAAGGTAGGGTGATATAACTTGCACCCAAGGCATAGCTACCTAACCAGCCGTTTTGTTTGAGTTTCAGGGGAGGTGCAGAATAAATGTAGGCGATGAAAGAACCGATAATTGCGATCGCTGTAATTGTCGGGAATTCATGACCAGACCACACATCCAGCACAAATGCCAAACCAATACCAGCAATCAGTAATACCCAAATCTGAATAATTACCTGGGGTAGGGGAATTGCCCCAGAGGGAATCGGACGATAGGGTTCATTGATGGCATCGATTTCGCGATCGTAGTAGTCATTGAGGATTTGGGTGTAACCTGTCATCAATGGCCCAGCCAGTAACATACAGGTTGCTACCTTCAATACATTTTCCAGTGTCCAAGTATAGTTACCAGAAGAAGCCGCACCACAGACTACGCCCCAAATTAAGGGAATCCAGGTAATCGGCTTCATGAGCTGCAAACGGATTTTCCAAATTGAGGTTTCCCCAGCAGATGCACCTTTCATCCCCAGTAGTTGCCTAGTTTTCGCACTGCGATCGCTAGATGCTATTGCTTGCTCACTGGGATTATTTGCTAATGCCTCAGATGGGTTTGGGTCTGGGGTAATGGGAGTTGATTCTGACATAATGCCTATTTTTTTTAGAGTGAGGAGTTAAGAGTTAGGAGTTATGAATTATTGTTTTATTCCTAACTCTTCACTCCTAACTCCTAACTAAATTAAAACGAAA
The DNA here is from genome assembly GCF_048836525.1 of Nostoc sp. CALU 546. Taxonomy (NCBI): domain Bacteria; kingdom Bacillati; phylum Cyanobacteriota; class Cyanophyceae; order Nostocales; family Nostocaceae; genus Nostoc; species Nostoc sp. CALU 546. The sequence continues at coordinate 32,816 of NZ_JAWJTF010000095.1, read as the reverse complement.
TTATCAAATAATTATTCTGAAACTTTGCTCCAGCAACGGGTCTGCCACTCAGAGCCGGGGGTAAGGGGATATTGCGTCGCTGATCTCCTGCTTCCACAGTGACTTCTGGCCCATATTGAGTAAGCTTGACCTGCTTTTTATCAAATCCTGGCAAGAATAGGCGTACCTGACGATTGTGGATGTCTATTTCAATTGGTTTAGGAGCTTGTAGCGCTTGTGCTTCAAAGTTGGGTAGGGCGTCTATCAATGGTTGCCAGTCACCTGTTGGCGAGTCGGGAACGACGCTCACAGGTAGAGGTATAAATTCCTCTGACAGGTTGACATTCGTTTCAGTAGACACAAGCAGAACACCACCGACAGTTAAACCGATTTGTTGAGCGCTACCCCACAAATAACGAGCATTTGCTACCTCAAGGGGATCTCCTGTAGTTACTAAGAAAGCAGCGAGACGCTTAGGATCGGCAAGAGCGGCTCTCCCTTTTTCTAAGAAATTATTGACTTGGTTAGTAGGCCCTGCAAAGTTATCTGCTGTCCAATTTACATTGAAAAAACTGCTAATCAGCGGTTGAATCAAGGGCGATTCAGTAATCGTCTTCCCCAAATCGGAGTTGACAAACAATTGCCGAAATCGCCGGACATACCAACTCAGAGATTCTGGCAAGCCCAACATTCGCAAGGTTAAAGAGTCACCCGTGCCATCGTAGACGATCGCATCATATTTGCCACTGGCATCATATTCGCGGATAGCATTCAGGGCTAGGGCGTTGTCCATCCCTGGTAATACTACCAGTTCTTGACCAAAAACCTCTTTGAAGATGGGGGTGCGGAGGTATTGCGCCTCAAGTTTCTTTACTTCGTCCCAGTTGCGTTCTAGTAGTACAGATGCTTGAAACTGGACTGCTTGCAAATTAGGAGCGATTTCCTGGGGGTCGGCAGCAATGGGAGTACCCAGCAGGATTTGCAACGTTGGTTCTGCTTGTCCTGCTAGGAGTACACGCTTGCCTTGACTTGCCAATAATTTGGCTGCGGCGATCGCAATTTTGGTACGAGCGATGCCGCCTTTGCCCAAAAATGTCAATATTAGAGCCATTACTTGATTCCTATTTTCACCGCCGAGCTTTTCAATTCCAACTTAGCACTCAACAAAGACTCTCAACCTGTGCTTTAAAATTCAGATGCCAAGAAAAACCCGGCTCTAAGTTTTTCACAACTACACAGGTTTGATTTCATCTTCAAAAAACCAAGTGGAATAATTATCGTCAAAGAGCACCACTACACCGATTCCACCACCATCGGTGACTTTGTAGCCTTGGATGATACCCACTTGTCCGAGTTTTTTCACAACTGGGGGAGAAACGCGATCGCGCAAACGATAGACTTTAACCTTTTGTCCGATTTCCATGCCTGATTACAATGCAATAAACCAAGTCTCAGTGTAGCGGAAACCGTGACTCTGCTCTCACAAATTCAGTAGAGATGAGGGAGATGAAGAAGAAAATTCCCAATTCTTGACTTCTAACTCCTGACTTAACAGCTTAAAATTAAATCAACAACCAAGCAGGTCGATACCCATGTTTGTCACAGTGCAACAGGCATTGGAAGCGCAATTGTCCTTGAAACAAGAACAGATGCGATCGCAACGGTTGGTGGAACATTTGCGATCGTTAGGAGTTAATCCAGATAGCTTGAGTTAAGCAACGAAGGTAGTAGTCATGTATCAAACAGATCCACCGCGTCCGCCACAGGAAACCATGCCTACGATGTATGATTTACCCAGTGAATTAGTTGGGGAATCAGGTTTGCCAGATGAATTTCACCGAATTCAGGCTGATTTACTCAGTGAAACTTGTCAGCCTTTGACTTATCCATCTGAGGAAATTTTACTTGCTAGCGACTTAAATCTTTACTATGATCCCCGCCATACTTTGTGGTACAAGCGTCCTGACTGGTATATGGTTTTAGGATTACCTAGTGCTAGCCAACAGCAAGACCTACGCTTAAGTTACGTAATTTGGCAAGAAGGAATTGATCCATTTTTAATAGTTGAATTACTTTCACCAGGTACAGAACAAGAAGATTTAGGAAAAACACTGCGGGAAGTAAACCGACCTCCAACCAAGTGGGAAGTATACGAACGCATTTTGAGGGTTCCTTACTACATTGTCTATGATCGCTATAAAAATCATTTGCGTGCCTTTAAACTCACAGGCACTCGCTATGAAGCAATATCTTTACCAGAGAACCGCTTATGGTTGGAAGAGTTAGAACTCGGATTGGGTCTTTGGCAAGGTTCTTATCAACAGACAACAGGTTTGTGGCTGCGTTGGTATAATTCAGCCGGTTGGGTGTCTACGCGAAAAGAACAAGCAGAACAAGAACGTCAACGGGCTGAACAAGAACGCCAACGGGCTGAACAAGAATATCAACGGGCAGAGCGATTGGCAGAATATTTGCGATCGCAGGGAATTAATCCAGATAGCTTGAGTTAAGCAAAAAAAGAAAGCAGCGTTGCCAACATAATTTCGGTACGATTTTATAGTTAATGATGTATTCTCCAAAGAAGACAAGGTTACTCTCATGGCTATGAAGCCTTATAAAGAGAAATTGGGTGTATGAGTAGTGAACAAGGAAGCAGGATTTATTACAAACAATGCAAGGATTTGTACGTAAAGCAGCAAGACTGAAGCGCATACTGCCAGTCAATCCAAAGTGGTGGACAAAGTTTGACTTGCTGAGAACTTTGGTTAGGCGAGATTTAGAATCACGATACAAGGGTTCTATTTTAGGAAATTTGTGGCCTTTGCTAAATCAACTCTCACAATTGTTAATTTACACTTATGTATTTTCAGTTGTGCTGAAGGTAAAGTTGAGTATCAAAAGCTTACCAGAAAATAACTTCACCTTTGGGTTATGGCTGTTTGCAGGCTTACTTCCTTGGCTTGCTTTTTCAGGGGGTTTAACACAGTCTGCTAGTTCAGTAGTAAAACAGCATAATTTAGTCAAGAAGGTGGTATTTCCCCTAGCTTTGCTACCATTAGTACCAATTTTATCAACGTTTGTTGAAAGTGCTTTTGGTTTAATAATGTTGATTTTTTTTGTAGCAATAAATGCTCATACTTTACATCCTACCTTGGCATTATTACCCTTGATCTGGCTCACACAGTTATTATTAACAGCAGGTTTAGGCTATTTAACAGCAGGACTAACGGTATTTTTGCGAGATATTCCCCAGACTTTAGCAGTAGTTTTAAATATTTGGATGTATTTGACACCGATTATTTATCCGGCATCGTCAATTCCAGAGGAATGGCGAAGTATGGTATTTTGGCTCAATCCCATGACAGCCATAGTTGAAGTTTATCGTGATTTAATTTTAGTTGGAAAGGTTGAACATTGGGGTGAATGGGGAGTGGCCTCAATAATTGCATTTGTGACGTTTTGTAGCGGATTTTATGTGTATAAACGTTTGCGAACAGCATTTGCTGATGTATTGTGAAACATTGGTGCTTTAATAACTAGAAATTTTGAGGATTGATAATAAAACTATGGGAGAAGAAATTGCAATTTTCCTCAACAATGTCTCGAAATGCTACAAGCGATATACTCGACCGGCTGATCGGTTAAAAGAAATTTTATTACCAGAAAGAACCTATGCTCAAGAGTTTTGGGCATTGCAAGATGTTTCCTTCCAGGTGATGAAGGGTGAAACTATAGGCATCATTGGACGTAATGGTGCAGGTAAATCCACTCTGCTCCAAATGATTTGCGGTACTTTAACCCCCAGCAGTGGAGTAGTTCAAGTGAATGGACGTGTTGCTGCCCTGCTGGAATTGGGCGCTGGCTTCAACCCAGAATTCACGGGACGAGAAAACGTCTATATGAATGGGGCAATCATGGGGCTTTCCAGACAAGAGGTGGATAAGCGCTTCCATCAAATTGCTGCTTTTGCTGATATTGGAGATTTTATCGACCAGGCTGTTAAAACCTATTCCAGTGGTATGTATGTCCGGTTGGCTTTTGCCTCAGCGATTCACGTTGACCCAGATATCCTAATTGTGGATGAGGCTTTGGCTGTAGGGGATATGTTTTTTCAGGCGAAGTGCATGGCACGAATGCGGCAGATGATGGAAACAGGGGTAACGGTGCTGTTTGTTAGCCATGATACTAGTTCAGTTAAAAGCCTTTGTCAGCGATGTGCGTTTCTCGAAAAAGGAAAACTGCTGAAAATTGGTAAAGCTTCAGAGGTGGTAGATACTTATATAAGTATTATTAACAGTGAAATGAATCAGGAGTTGAAGCAACAAGTCGAACTAATAAATAAGAATATTCTAGCTATTACTCAAAATGAAAAAGCAACACAAGATAATACTTTAGATCGGCAATCTACTGTATCTGAAATATTTGTATCTACTGTTCAGGAAGGCAAGTTTGCTGAAGGTGCTCACCGCTACGGTGATGAAAGTGCAAAAATATTGGATATTAAGCTGCTCAACAGCAAGTATCGTCCCACTGAACAACTTGACTTTAAAGAAGACTTTACTATTCAGGTTTCTATTCTCTTTAAAAAAGACCTACCCTCATTTTGTGTTGGGTATTCATTGAGAGATTTAAAAGGACAAATGCTGATTGCTTATGTTACCACAGCTAAGAGAATAGAAATGCCTTCAGCAAAAGCAGGAGAGGTTTATGTTATCGAAATAAAAGGTACAAATATTTTAAACTGCGGAGTATATACTATTACAATTGGCATAGAATTACCTGTATTTATCAATCAACAACATATTTTTATAGATATTATAGAAAATGCTCTTGTTTTTCAATCCAATTTAGCACAAGATCCACTAGATCGTTTTCCAGGTATGGTGTATGCAAATGTAGAATTTGATTTTTTAAAAATAACCAATCCTTTGAATTACACTCACTCATGATCAATTCATAATATTAAATTACTCAAACATGAATGATTACAATAGATTTGCTAATTTGTCATTTGGCGATTTTCGGAAAATGGCAAAAGATGATTCTTTAAGCTGCTATGAAAAAATAGGTTTTCCTAACTCTTATCGACAAGGTAAAGAGCATTTTATATTTGAGGATATTATTAGCAAATTGCCCTTGTTATATACACAGAATAAAGTGGTTCTTGATATTGGGCCTGGTTGTAGTGAATTACCTCTCATGCTGATTGATTTATGTCGAAAAAATGAACACACTTTGATTCTAATTGATTCAGATGAAATGCTATCTCATTTACCAAATGAACCATTTATAAAAAAAATTATTGGTTATTACCCTGATTGTAATGATTTATTTAATAAATATAGAGGTAAAGTGGATGTCATATTAACTTATAGCGTACTACATTATATCTTTGTTGAGTCAAATATATGGAATTTTTTGGATAGCTCCCTTGAATTAATGTCTGATGGCGGGGAGATGCTAATAGGAGATATACCCAATATATCTAAAAGGAAGCGTTTTTTTAGTAGCCAAAATGGAATTAAATTTCACCAAAATTTTACAGGTAAAGAAGAATTGCCAGAAGTATCATTTAATAAAATTGAGCACCATCTAATTGATGACTCCGTAATTTTAGCTTTAGTTACTAGAGCGAGAAATCAAGGCTTTGATACCTATATTTTACCTCAAAAATCAGATTTACCGATGGCAAATAGGCGGGAAGATATTCTCATTAGAAAACCTTGATTTAAGTTATGAAAATAAATAAAAATCGCAAATTAATAATTGTGGGTGACAGTGCTTTTGCTGAAGTTGCTTATGAGTATTTTACTTATGATTCAGAATACGAAGTAGTAGCATTTAGCGTAGAAAAAGATTATCTCAAGAAAAATAGTTTATTTGGAATACCTGTAGTTCCCTTTGAATCCATAGAAGAAGTTTATAGTCCCCGTGAATATGAGATATTTGTAGCCATTGTCTATACCCAGTTAAATCGGTTAAGAACTAGGCTATGCAAGCAGGCTAAAGATAAAGGATATAGCCTAGCAAGCTACATCAGCAGCAAAGCTTTTATCTGGAGAAATGTCAAATTAGGGGAGCATTGTTTTATATTTGAAAATAATGTTGTTCAAGCATTTGTACAATTAGGAAATAATGTGATTCTCTGGAGTGGAAATCATATTGGGCATCATTCAATTATTCAAGATAATTGTTTTTTTTCCTCCCATGTCGTGATTTCTGGTTTTGTTGAGGTGGGAAAAAATTGTTTTTTCGGTGTAAATTCAACCATCAGCAACAATCTCAAAATTGAGAGAGATTGCTGGATTGGGCCTAATGTGACTATAACTAAAGATACAAAATTAGGAGAAATTTACCGTATACCACATATAGAACCTGCAAAGCTAACCACTTATCGCTTCTTCAAACTACCGGAGTAGGTTAATGATTTGGAAAAAACTGGGATTAGTCTATGTAGCTAACGGGGAAAAGGACTGGGCTATTTCCCATGCTTATATTCCTACTTCCATGATGCTAGATGAGGAAAGGATCAGAGTTTATGTAGCATTTTTAGATAGTCATAAAGTTGGACGTGTTGGATTTGTCGATCTTGAAGCAAGAAACCCGCTTCAGATATTACAAGTTTCTGATAAACCTGTGTTAGATATTGGTCAACCAGGTACCTTTGATGATAATGGTGTTACACCTATTTGCTTATTAAAATATCAAGAGCGTTTGTATTTATATTATGTAGGCTGGCAATTAGGTATAAAAGTTCGCTACTTCTTGTTGATGGGTTTAGCAATTAGTGAGGATAATGGTGAAAGTTTTCAAAGATATTCCCAAGTACCAATTTTGGAGAGAAGCGATCGCGAACTTTTTGTACGTACAGCAGCTCATGTTCATCTTGAAGATGGACATTGGAAAATGTGGTATATAGCTGGTAGCAAATGGATTGATGTTAATGGTAAACAAGTTCCTAGCTACAATATGCGCTACCTAGAATCGAAAAATCAAACCGACTGGGAGAAACAAGGTACTGTCTGTCTAGATTTAGCTAATGAAGATGAATATGGATTTGGTAGGCCGTTTGTAATTAAAGAAGATGGTCAATACAAAATGTGGTATTCCATCCGTTATATCAGCAAGGGCTATCGATTAGGATATGCTGAATCCCAAGATGGTAAAACCTGGCTGCGTAAAGATCAGCAAGTTGGTATTGATGTGTCTGATAGTGGTTGGGATTCACAAATGATTAGTATGGCGTGCATCCAAAAAACAAAATACGGCACTTATATGTTTTACAACGGAAATAACTACGGAGAAACAGGATTTGGAGTTGCAATCTTACAGGAGTGAGAGACAAATTACTATGGATATAGCTGAGGAGTATGTAGCAGACAATAGTTCTCTAAAAATTTTCCCTTACTCCGAAGATAACTTTGCTATGTGGGATGAATTTTTAGCTACCGCACCAATGGCTACATTCCTCCAAACTCGTCGCTATCTTTCCTACCATGCTGATCGATTTCAGGATGTATCCTTAATTATTAAGGATGAGAAAAATCGACTAGTCGGTTTATTTCCAGCAGCGATAGATCCATCTAATAGTAAAAGAGTAGTTAGTCATCCTGGCATAACTTACGGTGGTTTGTTGCATACAGGTAGTTTACGCGGTGCAAATATGCTTGAGGCTTTTAAAGCACTGCGGCATTACTATGCTAGTCATGGATTTGAAGCACTTAGATATAAGGTAGTGCCAAACATTTACCATCAAGTACCATCTGCTGATGATTTGTATGCACTTTTTCGTATGGGCGCAGTGCGCTATCGTTGCGATCTTTCCTGTGCTATTGATCTGACTAATCAACCAGAGCCAAGCCTACGACGAAAGCGAGGACTCAAGAAAGCTCAAAAAAACGAAATTAAAGTAGATTTTGGCTTTGAATTGGCTGGGCATCTTTGGTCAGTTATAGAAGATAATTTAGCTAAAAAATATGGGGTGCAGCCTGTTCATTCAGCCAAAGAAATTATTCATTTATATTCATTGTTTCCAAATAATATTGAGTTTATTGTTGGTTTGTATGGAACTCAGATACTGGGAGGTGTTGTCTTATTTTTATCTCCACAAGTAGTACACGCCCAATACATAGCTTCAAGTCCCAAAGGTTATCAATTGGGTCTGCTAGATGCAATTTTTCAAATCTGTATTGACAAAGCTAAAGATTTAGGTAAACGTTATTTTAGTTTTGGCATCAGCACTGAAAATGAAGGTAAATATCTTAATACTAGTCTTTATCAATTTAAATCCGAATTTGGAGCTAGTGGTGTAGTGCATGAATTTTACGAAATGAATTTAAGAGGATGATGTATAAATGGGCGTTGAGAGCTGTAAACTGATTACTCTTCCCAAAATTACCGATCCTCGTGGCAACCTTACTTTTATTGAAGGTGGGAGACATATTCCTTTTGAAATTCAGAGAGTTTATTACTTATACGATGTACCTGGAGGTGCAGAACGAGCAGGTCATGCTCATAAGCAATTACAACAATTGTTTATCGCCATGTCTGGTAGCTTTGATGTTGTCTTAGATGATGGAACTCAGCAAAAAAGCTTCCACTTAAACCGTTCTTATTATGGTCTTTATGTTTGCCCTATGATATGGCGAGAACTTAATAACTTCTCTTCTGGTTCTGTATGCATGGTTTTAGCTTCCACCATTTATGATGAAACTGATTATTACAGAGATTATCAAGGGTTTTTAACATCTGTCCGGGGTGAGCAATAATGAGAGTGTCTTTTCTCAATTTTGAGGCTTCCTATTTGGAACTTCAAGAAGAACTTGATGCGGCTTACCAACGAGTCATGAAAGCTGGCTGGTATATTCTTGGTAGAGAAGTCGAAGCTTTTGAAGTTGAATTTGCTGCTTACTGCCAAACAAAATATTGCATTGGTGTAGGTAATGGTTTAGATGCTTTGCATCTCATCTTGAGAGCAATGAACATCGGTAATGGTGATGAAGTAATTGTGCCAGCCAACACTTATATTGCCAGTTGGCTAGCAGTTTCCTACGCTGGAGCAACACCTGTACCAGTGGAACCAGATGAGAAAACGTATAATATCAATCCTCAACTTATTGAAGCTGCAATTACTGAACGCACAAAAGCTATTTTGGTAGTGCATCTTTATGGTCAACCAGCAGACATGGATGCTATAAACACAATCGCACACCGATATAATCTCAAAGTGATTGAAGATGCTGCTCAAGCTCATGGAGCACGATTTAAGGATCATCGTGTAGGTAGTTTGGGGGATGCAGCAGGTTTCAGTTTTTATCCTACCAAAAACCTGGGAGCGATCGGCGATGGAGGAGCAGTAACAACTAACGATGTAGATTTAGCTGATAAAGTTCGCTTACTGCGTAATTATGGTTCCCGTGTAAAGTACGAAAATGAAATTCAGGGTTACAATAGCCGACTGGATGAATTGCAAGCGGCATTCTTGAGAGTGAAACTAACTAAACTAGATGAATGGAATTCTCGTCGCGTTTACATAGCGGAACAATACTTGCAAAGACTAGTCAAAACTGCTAACCTAACCTTGCCTTTTGTACCTAACTGGGCTGAGTCAGTATGGCATTTATTTGTTGTACGTCACCCCAAAAGATACGGACTAGAGCAACATTTGCGCCAAGCTGGCATTGGTACACTGATTCACTATCCAATTCCACCCCATCTGTCAGGTGCTTATATTGGTAGTGGATGGCATGAAGGAAGTTTTGCGATCGCAGAACGACTAGCCAAGGAAGTTCTGAGTCTACCCTTACATCCCCATCTCACAGAGGAGCAAGTATCAATAATTGTAAGTTATTTCAACGAGGATTTTTAAAGTGAATTTTTACTCGTCGTCATTAGTTACTAAAATTTTATCTGAAAAACAGCTAAACAACATTCAATTCACTTTGCAACTATTATATGCAGATACATTAGATTTTCAGGAATCTCACAGCTTATTAGTTTCAACCATTGTTGGATTTGGTGAGCTTATTGATATTAAAGTTAGGTTATCCAAATCACCGAAATACTTACGGATAGACCCTGGCTTTTTATTTTCTCTCCATAAAAATCCTAACTTTGAAATTATCCGTCTTCAAGAAACAGAAGCATTAGAATTGGAGAGAATAAACTGTAATCCAGGGGATAACTCAATTAATCAGCATCAGATACATATAGATTTAAAAAATCAAGAAACTTGGATGGTATGTGGTTACGATCCTTATTTTGTTTTCCAAAATCCTTTTCTTGGGGATGATATTTGTATTAAATTTAGCAGTCAATTGATTTTAGCGATTTTGTAGTATTTATGTATAACAATTATATTTTGAAGATAGAATCTAAAGTAGCTGAATATATTAAATCGGGAGATTTAGAAAGTCCTCTGCGTTTCCTTATTAACTTTGTTGAAAAAATTATTAGAGATGAGCGAGCCACAGCTAAAGTATTTGGTTCGGCAACCTTAGATAAACTATGCCAGCAGATTGGTGCTAAAGCTTTAGAATATCAAAAACGACTATTGACAATCGACTCACACTCTAATAATAACAACGAAAACATTATATATATAGCTACCGAACTTTATAAAACAGGTGGACATACCGCAGTCTTAGAAGATTTGATTAAAGCGCAGCCACATAAAAAACATATAATTTTAATTACAGATATATTTAATACAGTTAATCGTAAAATTATTTTAAATCGGTTTTCATCCCTAAATGTACAAATCGAGTGGGCCCCACAAAGTAGCTTGCTAGAGAAACTTCTTTGGTTGCAAGATCAGTTGGCAGAAAAGCAATTAAGTCAGGTGTTTTTGTTCAATCATTGGCAAGATGCTGTAGCTATTGCAGCTGTACAACCCAATCTTGCCCAACAATTAATTTTTTACCATCACTGTGATCATCAACTGTGTTTAGGCTTATATTTATCTCACGCAAAACATATTGATCCACACGCTTTTGGTTTTTACAACTGTCGGCATAATTTGGGTGTTGCCAATACTAGATATATACCTTTAGTAGTTGAAGATTCCGGGACACGTTCAAGTGAATTACCATTTATAGCAAATGCCAAACTAAGAACTTGCTCTTCAGGTAGTGGTAACAAGTTTGAGCAAAATTATCCATACAGCTATATTGAAGAAGTTCCAAAAATTTTAGATGTTACCCAAGGAACACATGTACACATTGGGGAACTATCGCATTACAGTTTAGAGCAAATTAGGCGAGGTTTAGAAGCAAAAGGTATTGCCCAAGAAGCATTCATTTACATTCCTTGGGTAAAAAGTTTATGGCAGGCAATACATGAGCAACAGATAGATGTCTATCTTAATTCTTTTCCTTTAGGTGGTGGGAGAGCATCTATTGAAATTATGGGTTCAGGTACACCGTTTATTGGGCATAAAAACTATAACTCTCGTGTACTAAGTGGGATTGATATCGTTTATCCAGAAGCTTTTTTCTGGCAAAAGCCTGATGAGTTATATAGTTATTTGCAGGCATTGACTCCTGATATTTTGAAGGAACAAGCGGCTTATTCTCGAAGGCATTATGAACTTTACCATACACCAAAAGTTTTACAACAATGCCTGCAAAATTGTAATTCTGAAGAAGAAGGCCTGTTTCCACTACCGCTAAAAGATTATGCTACAGACGAACTACAAAATTTTATTGATAACGTCAATTCAGATTTAACAAAACAATTTCTAGATATAGTAGATTCGATGTATCCTATTTGGGACACCAGTCAACTTGAACTTGACAAAAGCAAGATATCAGAATTTCTTTACAAGTTGACTATTTCTCAGTATGGAGAAGCAACTTCTATGTCTAAATTGCAACAGTCTCAACTAGAGGTAGAGCAATTAAAAGCTACAATGCTGTCTAAATTGCAACAGACTCAAGCAGAGGTAGAGCAATTAAAAGCTAAGATACTCTCTCTGCAACAAACTCAAGCAGAAGTAGATGAATTAAAAGCTACAATGTTATTTAAATTACAACAAACTCAAACAGAGGTAGAGCAATTAAAAGCTACAATGTTATTTAAATTACAACAAACTCAACCTGAGGTAGAGCAATTAAAAGCTACGATGCTTTCTCTGCAACAAACTCAACCGGATGTAGAGCAATTGAAAGCTACAATGCTTTCTCTGCAACAAACTCAACCGGATGTAGAGCAATTAAAAGCTACAATGCTTTCTCTGCAACAAACTCAACCGGATGTAGAGTACTTGAAAGCTACGATGCTGTCTAAATTGCAACAATCTGAAGCTGAAGTAGAACATCTAAAAACTACTATTGCCGCAATACGAAGTAGCAAATTTTGGACAATGCGAACCCAGTGGTTTAAGCTAAAAAGTTTTTTGGGTTTTGTGAAAAAGCCTAATAGCGTTGTAAATCTTATAAATCCCACTGTTTCATCAACAGCCTATCAAGTTAAAATATTGCAGGCTCCTCAGTCAAATCGACCTCGTATAGTTCATGCGATCGCAAATTTTATGACTGGAGGTTCCTCACGTCTTGTAATTGATTTAATTGAACACCTTGGTCATATTTATGAACAGGAAGTAGTTACAAGTTATATTCCTAATCCTCCAAGTTATACTGGATTAACTATTCATAATTTGACTGTAGAACAAGATATTTTATCATATTTAAACCAGTTTCGTCCTGAAATAGTGCATATACATTTTTGGGGAGATTGTGATACTCCTTGGTATGAAAATGTATTTAATGCTGTTCAAAAATACAATAATTGCAGAGTCGTAGAAAATATTAATACCCCTGTAAAACCTTACTTTAGTAATATTTGTCACAAATACGTCTATGTAAGCAATTATGTTAAAAATACATTTGGACTAGATCATTCTCAACATTTGACTATTTATCCTGGTTCTAATTTTGATATGTTTTCTAGAGAGAACCAGAAAAGTATTCCAAAAGATTGCATTGGTATGGTTTATCGTCTAGAAGCAGATAAGCTAAATGAAAATTCTATTGATGTATTTATTAAGGTAGCTCAAAAAAGACCAAAAACAAAAATATTAATTGTTGGTGGTGGGCTTTTTTTAGAAGTTTATAAAGATGCTGTGAACAAAGCAAAAGTTGCTGATAAATTTACTTTTACAGGCTATGTTGCCTATGAAGAATTACCTTCATTCTACGAAAAAATGAGTATTTTTGTTGCACCAGTATGGAAAGAAAGCTTTGGACAAGTTAGCCCTTTTGCAATGAATATGGGTATTCCAGTTGTTGGTTATAACATTGGAGGAATCGCAGAAATTATTAATAATAATGAATTACTTGCTCCTCCTGGGGATAGCAGTAAACTAGCTGAAATTATTATTGATTTATTAGATAATCGTGAGAAACGACTAAAAATTGGTTCTGCAAATCGCCAAAGGGCACAGGCATTGTTTTCTGTAGAAGCAATGATTAGAAGCTATAGCAGCCTCTACAGTGAGCTTTTACAGGAGAATTTATGAAGGTTGCGATATTTGTTCATTGCTTTTTTCCAGAGCATTTCTATGGTACAGAGACTTACACATTAGACTTGGCAATAAACTTGCAAAAACTAGGACATGAACCAATAATAGTTTCTGCAAGATTTTCAGGTGAACCAAAGACTGATAATGTCATTACATATTATGAATATGATGGTCTACCTGTTTATTGTATAGATAAAAACTATATTCCCAATACGCGAATTAAAGATACTTATTATCAACCAGAAATAGGTCAATTATTACGACAACTATTAGTTGATATTCAGCCAGATATTGTTCATGTTACGCACCTGATTAATCATACTGCTATTCTTTTAGAAGTAATTAATGAACTGCAAATTCCTACAGTTGCGACACTAACAGATTTTTATGGTTTTTGCTTTAATAATAAATTAGAAGCAGCTGATGGTTCTCTATGTCTTGGGCCTAACCGTCAAAGGACAAATTGCTTGGCGTGTTTGTTGAAAGCAAGGAGTAGTTTTTCAACAGCAACTTTAGCAGAACGTTATGTAGGGCAATATCCTCAGTCTCTCATAACAGCAAAAGCACTAAATTTATTAATTAAAATTCCTGGCTTTCAACGGGGAGTAATTGCTGGAACCGTACTAGATGTAACTTGTAGGCCTGACCTTTTAAGTTATTACTATCGTTATTATCGAGCTGTAATTGCTCCGACTGTATTTCTCCGTAAAGCTTATGTGCGGAATGGGCTAACGGCACCCATTTATGACATCAAATTTGGTATTGATTTGCCAATATTGACAATATCAACTCGACCAATAAATGCACCGATAAGGTTTGGTTTTATTGGACAGATGACAGTTCATAAAGGAGTAGATATATTAGTTGATGCTTTCTGCCGTCTTCCTTATGGAGCAGCAGAATTATATTTATTCGGTTCAGAAAAGCAAGATCCAGATTACTCGCTTAATTTACATAAAAAAGCAAATGGTTATAGTGTAAAATTTTGCGGGACTTTTCCGAAAGAAGAAATGTTAAAAATATTTTCTAATCTAGATTTCTTAGTAATTCCATCCCGTTGGTATGAAAATAGTCCGCTCGTTCTATTAAATTCTTTGGCAAGTCATACACCTGTGATAGTTTCAGATGTAGAAGGAATGACAGAATTTGTTGAAGAAGGCAAAAATGGATACACATTTAAAATGGGTGATGTCCAGGAATTAGAGCAAATAATGCAAAAAATTATTCAGAATCCAGAGACATCATTAAAAATGTCGCAAACAACTGAATACCCACGAACAACGAAGATAATGACTCAAGAAGTTATCAAAGTTTATCAAGATGTATTGCAATCATGCGTATAGCTATCTTGGTGCATCAATTTCTTCCTAAATACTCTGGCGGCACAGAAATTTTAACTTTGCAGATGGCGCGAGAGTTAATGCAAAGAGGACATGATGTTGCAGTTGTTTGTAGTGAGCCATCTTTGCAAGTAGGAACTTCAGATAAGTTTAGCGTTGAAGATGAATATGAAGGTGTAACTGTTTTGAGGATTTGCATAACTCCTCAAAAGAAGTATCCCATTGTAGGTGATTTTAAGTCTGTAGGACAAGTGGAGATAATTTTGAGTTTTTTAGAAGCTTGGCAAGCAGATTTAGTACATATTAATCATTGCTTGCTTCTCTCCACTGAAGTGATTCCGGCAATTAAATCTATAGGAATAGCTGTAGTTTATTCTGCTACAGA
The DNA here is from genome assembly GCF_048836525.1 of Nostoc sp. CALU 546. Classification (NCBI taxonomy): domain Bacteria; kingdom Bacillati; phylum Cyanobacteriota; class Cyanophyceae; order Nostocales; family Nostocaceae; genus Nostoc; species Nostoc sp. CALU 546. Next base: position 17,593 of record NZ_JAWJTF010000095.1, on the reverse strand, counting down.
CTTTTGGCTGGTTTGTCCAACCATTCAGTTACTTAAATATAATAATCAGTTATGTCAGGGGCCAGATACAGATGGTGTAGAATGCTTGCGCTGCTATTTGAATAATAGTTCTCAACCAGAAATTATCAAGTGGAGTCGCCATTTGCCAGATGAGGTGCTGAAAGCAGGAATGGCGATCGCTTCTAGTTTACACTCAAAATTAGCAACATCTAAGGCTGTGAATGCTTTAAAAGCTTTACCTAGACGCCAACAGAGGATACTTGAGCATGTAAATTTCGCAGACTTGATTATCGTTCCTACTGATTTGATGCGGGAAATATTTATTCGTAATGGTCTACCTTGTGATAAATTAATCAAATTACCCTACGGCATTGAACCCTTACCAAAAATAGAGCGATCGCAACCAAGAGATACCGTAAATTTCGGTTTTATTGGTACTCTTTCTCCACACAAAGGTGCAGATTTGCTGATTCAAGCATTTCAACGACTCCAGCAGTCATCAAAAGCCAAACTAATAATTTATGGAAACCTAAGCCATTTACCCAGTTACAGTAAGCATCTTCAGCATTTAGCAGCTAGCAATCCTAATATATTTTTTGCGGGGACATTTCCAGCCTCACAAATGGCCAATGTGCTTGCAGAGGTGGACTTTTTAGTAGTACCATCCAGATGGTATGAAAACACCCCTTTAGTTATATATGCTGCATTGCACCTAGGTTTACCAGTAATTGCCACAGATTTGGGAGGTATGTCTGAGCTAGTAAAAGATGAACACAATGGATTATTATTTGCACTGGGTGACTATTGTCATCTTGCTCAACAAATGCAGCGATGTTTAGACGAGCCAGTGTTAATTGATAATCTACAACGTAATATTCAACTACATCCTAGCAAAACAATGTTTCAATATATTAATGATCTGGAGTATATTTATCAAAGTCTAAAATAGGCTTAAATAAATTCATACACCGCATAGTCACAAGAATGAATATTTCCATTACAGCTTCTAAGCTCGACTTTATCCATTTTTGTCGCAACAGGAATGCCTAAGCTGAAACCTTTGTGAGACAGCAGTTTTACTTTTTTAACTTCATTGATAATCGATGACGTGGAAAAAGTATTAAATCTGTGCATTAAATTGATACACACAACAATTGTAAAAATTGGCAAGCTATTGTAGTTCTCAAGCCTCTAACATAGATACTTAAACTGTTATTAAATATAAATCACTAGTTAATGTGGTGTAACTAAAATCAATGGATTTTTAATTCTTGTTAAAAATCATTATTTATTGAAATGGGAATAATGCTAAAAAAATAGTCATAAATAATATCTATTTATCCTTCCCCACCATGTATTTATGAAAAGAAAATATTTACCTTTACTAATTCTAGTTTTAACTTTAGCAACGCTAGGAATTTTACTATTTCAGCATATTTCCTTAACCAAGCAAACCCCTATCTGGGACTCATTTACTTATGCACAGAAAGCTAAAAACTTTTGGGATGCAGTTCAAAAATTTCAATTTCTTGAACCTCAGACTTGGGTTTCTCCTCTCAATATTGAACCGACAACAAGACCTCCCGGAACGATTTTAATGTCCTATCCGTTTGGTTTCTCGGATAATCCAGATGAATTTTTCTTTCGATCTATCTTTTTACCCATTATTTTATTTGTAGCAGCGCTATGGATAATTGCAAAGCCTTATTGTGTAACTTTAAAAGACCAATGGTTACTAGTCGCTTTATGTTTGGCGTTTGCTACGCTCCCCTTATTTTATCATTTTGAACCGAGTATAGACAGCAGACTTTCTTCGCCTACATACTGGGGACTTGTAGATAATTTTATTGCCTCTGTAGCAGCTCTAGCAACAGCCTTAGTTATACGGGGTGTTCAGGAAGCCTCTATGCGGTTAACGTTTGCTGGAATTATTACCAGTACATTCTGTTTATTTATTAAGCCATCAGGTGGTTTGGTGATGGCTACCATTTTTTTTGTTTGGGCAATATATGCGATTGTCCAATGTAAATGGCAACGAAATATTAGTACTCGTAAGTATTTAATCTTAAGTGTAAGTACATTTTTTTTCGTTTATGTACTTGGATTATTATTATCTTTAACATCTCATTATTTCTCTACTAGAAACATGGTTTATGGTAGAAATGCTGTAAAAATATTAAAGCAAGAATCAATTTTTGATAAAGATTATTTGCAAGTTTTAATTGCACAAATACACGTGTCTTTTGGTTGGCATTGGTTGACATTCATTTTTTTGAGTGTAATATTTAGTTTTTGGGGTATAAGCAAGCAGTCTAATATCAAGTCTTTCAAAGCATTACCAGTAGATTTAATCAGTGCATTGGGTGTTTTGTTAATTGGTTTATGGTTTTGGTTGCTAGGAACTCACCAATCACAAATTCGTTACTTTTTCCCATTTGCTCTAATTTGTATTGTCTTATTATTTCCAAGAATCAAAATTTTATGTAGTGAAATATCTCATAAATATTTCAAAATTATGATATTTCCATTGGTTTTTCCAATGTTATTATTGTTATTTTTACTTACTTCTAATCCGCCGATTGAGTTACAACGTATTTTAGGTGTTAACCTCACCTCTGGTTCTTTAGCTAATGAGATAAAGCAAGCTAAATCATTGCTAGAAGATGCTAATAAAAAGAAAGTTGATTTAAATGTTTATTCTGTAGGCACAGGTTATATAACTGGTATATTTGGAGGTGTTGGTTTGTATGAGAAAATGTTGTATCCTCATCTGAACTCTTTTAATCTTCAATATCCACTAAATTGGATTACTGAATCTACTTTTAGATTTTCTGAGATACTTTCGAGCGATTATTTGCTGATAGATAATCCAATCAAAAACCAACTGGAAGGAATTAACATCCTTAAAAATACAGAAGTGCCTGACTTTGCTATTGAAACTAATCTTTTTCATGCTTGGTTAAGTACTATCAATTATGATAATGCCGGTTTAGTTGTTGAATCTGAGACATCATTAAGGTTGTTAAAAATTATTGACAACGTAAAACTTGAGAAGGCTCTGAATGAATTAAGAAGTAAATATAAATGGAGACAGGTTTTTCTTAATGCTAATCCGGCCAAATGGATAAATGCTGATGCAGCAAAGACGCTAATAGATAAAAGCTATCCTGAATTTCGAGATATTGGTTTTAGTAACCAGTTTATTCTGTTGGGGGCTTTTACTAAGCGTACAGAAGATGGCTTAACAATCGAGCTTGTTTGGCAAAGCTTAAAGGATCAGCCTTTGAAATATTTTAATTTTGTTCATATTCTTGATGCATCACAAAATATCATATCTCAGGCAGACTATGAACAAGATGATGCGAAAAACATGGTCACTAAAGGTACAATTTGGCATGACACAGTAAAAATTAAAGCTAATCAACTTAATGGCGCAAAAGCTATTGGTTTAGGTATTTATTTACCACAGTCTACATTATTGGTTACTGATCGTGGCCCAAGTGATTGGAACAAGCATCGTTTACTCCTTAACCTAGATATGAATCAAAGCCAATAAATAGTCAGAGTCAAGATATACAACAAATTAACAATGTCTAAGTTTTTTACAAGAGATCAAGACGATTATTTTGCTCAGTCTTGTCAACAACGATTTAGATGGCAAACCGAAAACGCATTTATTTCTAAGGCAGAACGAAAACTGTTAAACTATTTGCCCATTATCCCAGATTCTCAAGTTTTGGAAGTAGGATGCGGCACTGGTAGCAATTTATTTAACCTGAAAGCTATTGGTAACAATTTTGCCTTTACTGGTATTGATATTAATTATGAGGAAATTGAACTAGCTAAACAAAACTTTCTTGATGCTCATTTTATGGTAGGTGATGCGACTAATGTTCAGCTTCCTGATCAATCTTTTGATTTAGTTTTTTGCCGAGACGTAATTCATCATATTAATCCATCTGAGCAAATTAAACTGATTCAGGAGATGACTCGGCTCACCAGAGTGGGGGGACAGGTTGTTGTTATTGAATCAAACGGTCTAAATTTTGTCGTTTGGGTTTTTGGCAAGTTGGTTAAAGCTGAAAAATATGTGATAAAGTCTACTCCAAAGCGCATTACTAGGTTAATTCAACAAATAGACAATCTAGAAACTTCTGGGCTTGCACCTAAATTTGTAGAACCTTGGAACTTCTTTCGGTTTATACTACATCATAATTTCGGCTTGCCAAAGCTGGCTGAGAGTAAGCTAATTTGTGGTTTGCTTACACAGATGATTCGTTTGTTTAGCAAAATAACCCCTCCTCATAGGTGGGCTTATATGGTTTTCACAATGGTTAGGAAAGACTAAATTATGAGCGTGAATAGTCGGAGCGATCGCGAAAGAGAACACTTTAATGCTTTAGCGACAGATTTGGGCAGTGTTTGGTGGGGATCAATTACGAAAGCAGGGCAGCTTCGCCTAGACGAACGAGCCAAATTAGCTATCCGTTACGGTGGTTTAAGCCCTGGTAAAGTTGTGCTAGAGCCTGGTGCTGGCAATGCTGAGTTTACAAAACGTTTGGCTGCCTCTGGTGCTACTATCGTTGGGGTTGAGATTTCGCCTAATCAAGTGGCGATCGCCAACGAACGCCTAATTGAATTTCCCAAAGCCAAAGTAGTAGTGGGGGATATTAACAAGCTCGACTTTCCTGATGGGACATTTGATGCAATTGTAGGGAATGCTGTTCTTCATCATTTTGATTTAATAACTGCACTCCCAGAAATGCTGCGAGTCCTGAAACCTGGGGGATCTTTCTTCTTTACCGAACCCAATATGCTCAATCCTCAAATTGCTGTAGAGAAAAATATTAAGTTTATTGGGCGTGCCTTGCAAAATTCCCCTGATGAAACAGCCTTTTTCCGATGGCAAATTGATTCTATTCTCAAACGCAATGGTTTTAGTCGAATATGGGTCAAACCTTTTGACTTTTTACATCCGGGTGTTCCTGACAGTTTGATTCCATTCTTTCAAAAATTTAGTCATTTCCTCAGCAATATTCCAGTGATTAAAGAAATTGGAGGTTCTCTCCAAATTTATGCTCAACGCTAATCCGAATAAATCAAAAAATTAACAATTGATTATCAATGAACTTTTTACCTTCAATTTCTCATAAAAATTTAAGCAAATCATCTCTTCAAACAAACAATTACAACCTGGAATATTGGCATAAAAAAAATCGTTATTACTATGAGAGTATTGAGTCTCTGTATCGATTTTTAGTACCATCAGGACAACGAGTTTTAGAGATTGGTGCAGGTACAGGTTCATTATTAAATGCAGTTCAACCGAGTTATGGTGTAGGTATTGAGATTGTCCCTGAAGTGTGTCAATCTGCCCAGGAAAAGTTTCCTCATTTATACTTTAAAACAGCTGACATAGAGGATACAGAAATAGAGGAAACTTTTGACTATGTAATCTTGTCAGATACTATTAGCTATTTTGAGGATATTCAAAAAGCTTTTAAGCAAATTCGCTCAGTTTGTACGGATTCAACACGTTTAATTATTAGCTTTCATAACCCTGTCTGGAATCCTATTCTCCAACTTGCCCTTTTTCTAAAGGAAAAAATGCCAACTGTTCCTCTTAACTGGTTAAGTTATCAGGATACAAGTAACTTATTAGAATTATCCGGTTTTGAGATAATCCAGCATGGTTCTAAGGTACTTTTACCTAAAAAAGTTCCCATAATAGCACCATTTTTGAACCGTTTTATCAGTCCCTTGCCAGTATTTAATAAACTCGGTTTAGTGAACTTTATTGTGGCTCGATTAAGTCCTTATGAGTCTAGAATTAAATATCAAAACAGACTAAAAACTTGTTCTGTTATTATTCCAGCACGGAATGAAGCAGGAAATATAGAAAGCTGTGTTACTCGCCTTCCTAAAATGGGTGAACATACAGAGATTATCTTTATTGAAGGTCACTCTCAGGATAATACTTGGGATGAAATTCAAAAAGTACAAGCTAAGTACGGCGAAACAATTGATATTAAAATTCTTCAACAAACAAAAAGAGGAAAAGGGAATGCTGTTAGAGAAGGATTTGCGATCGCTACTGGCGATATCCTAATCATTCTAGATTCTGATCTAACTGTACGCCCAGAAGACTTGCCACACTTTTTTGAAACTTTAGCCTCAAATCGATGTGAATTTGCCAATGGATGTCGTTTGATCTATCCTTGTTCCAAGGAGGCTATGCCCTTATTAAATCTTTTGGCAAATCGTTTCTTTGCGTTTTTACTTTCTTATCTAATTGATAACCGGATTAAAGATTCCTTATGTGGAACGAAAGCTATATCCAAAGTTAACTATCAAAAAATTGCTGACAATCGTAAATACTTTGGCGATTTCGATCCTTTTGGAGATTTTGACTTGTTGTTTGGAGCATCTAAGCTAAATCTACATATTTCTGATATTCCTGTCCGTTATTACCCCAGAACCTATGGGCGCTCTAATATTCAACACTTTAAAGAAGGTTTATTGCTGTTAAAAATGTGTTTATACGCAGCCAAGAAAATTAAGTTTTATTGAAAAATAGCAAATTCTTAGATTAATTATATTTATGCCTGTTCTAATTATTGGAGGAAATGGGTTTATTGGTTCACATCTCACTAATTTTTTAGTGGCAAAAGAACAATCAATACGAGTCTATAATCGTTCACATAATCCTTACATAAAACCTCTTGATGAAGTTGAATATATTTATGGTGATTTTAACGATCAAGACTTATTAAAAATAGCTTTAAAAAATGTTGATATTGTTTACCAATTGGTTAGCCATACCATTCCTAGTACATCAAATGAAAATCCAATTGGAGATGTAAATTCAAATGTGATTAATACACTAAAATTTTTAGAAATCTGTGTTGAAGCTTCTGTAAGAAAGATTATTTTTCCTTCCTCTGGTGGAACAGTATATGGATTACCGCAGCAGCTTCCTATTATAGAAACACATCCTACTGAACCAATTTGTTCTTATGGGATTACTAAACTAACTATTGAAAAATATCTCTATTTGTATAACTATTTACATGGTCTTGACTATAGTATTCTTCGTATTGCTAACCCCTATGGACCTGGACAAAATCCTACAGGTAAGCTTGGTGCTATAACCGTGTTTCTGAATCGTATCCTGAAACATTTACCAATTCAAATTTGGGGAAATGGAGAAATAATTAGGGATTATTTATATATTTTAGATGTTGTTCAAGCTCTTTATAATGTTCAAAATCCTAATTTAACTGAAAAAATATTTAATATTGGTAGCGGTCAAGGAGTTTCTCTTAATGATTTGCTGGACAAAATTCGTAAAGTGATTGAAAACGACTTTAAAGTGGAGTATATAGAGGGAAGAAAAGTTGATATACCTATAAATGTTCTTGATATTACCAAGGCAAATACTGTTCTTCAATGGCGACCTAGTGTTCAACTAGAAACTGGCATTCAAGAGACTTGGCAATGGTTAAAAACTTTATCATAATGAATATATCCTCAGAATATAAATATATTAGTTTAAAGCTTGAAAGAGAGAATAAGGAATAGCAGGGTAAATTAAGAGACTTTTAAATGTCAGATATTAATGATTTTAGAGGTTTGGCAAAAAGTTATGAATATATCTAAAAAAATATTTTTTGTGATATAAAAAAGTAAAACTTATATATTCAACTTAAATGCAGGATAAAGAAAAAATTGGTATTGTTTTAGCAACTTATAATCCTCATCTGGAATATTTTCAGAAACAGATCCAGTCAATTCAAAATCAGACTTGGCAAAATTGGGTTTGTCATATTGTTGATGACTGCTCCCAACCTGAATATCAAACAGCGATTCAAAAAAATATCGAAAATGATTCACGATTTGTTTGTCATTTTCACAGCCATAACTTGAGACATTACCATAATTTTGAAAGGGGTTTACAATACTGTATTCAAGATCCTGAAATTACAGCGATCGCATTTTCAGATCAAGATGATATTTGGCAAGCAGAAAAATTAGAAATATTAATCAAAACTTTACGCTCAGAACATTCAGTCTTAGTTCATTCTGATTTGGAGCTAATAAACAGTGATGACCAAAGTATCAATAATTCTACTTGGGATTTTGAAGGACGCCAACCTGAAAAAGCTACGGTGGAATTATTGCTACTTCGCAACGTCGTCACCGGGTGTTCGTTGTTGTTTTGTAGTTCTCTGATTACTGATATTATACCCTTTCCCCAACAAAATGAAATTGGTTGGCATCATGACTGGTGGGTAGCATTGGTTGCAATTCAAAAAGGTAAAATTGGACATATCCGGCAACCATTAGTCTGCTATAGATTCCATACTTCTAATGTGGTGGGAGCAATGAAAAATGCTGGTAACCTTCACACTGAACTGATGCTGTGGTTCCAGAAAAAATATCGTATCGCAGGTAAAAGCTATTTAATTCATAGCAACTTGAGTAAAGCATTTCAGGCTAGATTTTACCAACAATTAAACTCAAGCTGGTCTAATCCTTTTGACGATCGCCGCTTAGATTTTGGTTTTGGTATTCTTAAACTTTGTTACCAAAGTTTCAAAACAGGATATCGTTCTGAAGGCATAGCACTACGAATTTTAATTTTTAAAATTTTATTCGATATCCAACGACTTCAAAACTCTATTTCCAAGGTGTTGCCCATGTTTAAAGTGGCTAAGAGCAATATCCAAAAAAAATGAACCAGCAACAAACTATTTCAGTATCGATTATTTTAGTTAACTATAATGGAGCAGAGATTCTACTAGATTGTTTAAACTCTATACAAAAGTTTATTGATATACCGAACTATGAAATCATTCTTGTAGACAATGCTTCTAGCGATAGTAGTGTTGAATTAGTAGCAGCAAATTACCCCGAAATTCGCCTAGTTAAACAGATAGAAAATCGCGGCTTTGGAGCAGGAAATAATGTCGGTGCAAAACTTGCTACTGGAGAATTCTTGTTCTTATTAAATACTGATACTATACTTATTAGTAATATTCTACCGCATCTAATTCAGTTGATGCAAGCAGACCCACAAGTAGGAATTATTGGGCCAAAATTGCTGAATCCAGATAGAAGCTTACAAATTTCTGTTTCGCCAGCATTAGGAATTAAAGGTGAATATGAAGCTCGTCAAATGCACCAAGCTTATCAAAATATATCTCAGCAAAGTTTGATTGAAAAAAAATTCCAAAAAATTCAAGAAGTCGATATTGTTGTAGGGGCTGCTTTTTTTATTCGTTCAAGTTTATTTCATGATTTAGGTGGATTTGACGAAAATTTTTTCATGTATTTTGAAGAATCAGATTTATGTCAAAGAGCGCAGTATCGAGGATATAAAATTATCTACACGCCTGATATATCTTTGATTCATTTGAAAGGATATTCGATTCAAAAGGCTGCTAATGTAATGGCTATTGAATATAGACGTAGCCAGATTTATTACTATCAAAAACATCGCCCTTTGTGGGAACAATTACTATTACGTATATATATTTTTTATAAATTTTTTGGCGAATTTATAACCACAGCTAATCCTAACAGCCTGAAAATTATAATTTTATTATTTACCGTGGAAAAATCTGCTGTTAAAATATCTGTATCTAATTAATAAAAAATAATTTTATTATGCCTATTCTCGCAAATTTATCTTTTGCACCAACTCAACCAACAGGTTGGTTAAATTATAGCCTGAATTTATTAAAAGAGCTAAAAAGTTTAGATGTAGACGTATTAAGTCCACTAAAAATATCTGGCATTAAATGTTATTATTCTCCACCAGATATTACGACAGATTTTGGCATAAAAGGGCATTTAAAACGCCTGCTATGGACGCAATTTAAACTGCCGAATATATATCATAAGATGAATTCTATGTTACTATTTTCTCCTATTCCAGAGGCTCCTTTATTTTCTTCTTGTTCTTATATAGTTACTGTTCATGATTTAATTCCTCTTAGATTTCCACAATGGTTTTCTATAACGCAGCGGCTTTATTGCAGCTATTATATTCGTGCTGTAATCAGACAATCAAAACACGTTATTTGTAATTCAATAGCAACGGCTGAAGATTTAAGCAAATTTTTGGGAGTTTCCCAGGAAAGAATTACTGCAATTCCACTAGCTTATGATGTCAAAAATTTTTTTTGCTTGGATTTACCAATGCAAAATTATTTCCTTTATTTAGGACGGCATAATCCTCACAAAAATACTGAACGTTTAATTGCCGCTTTTGCGGCATTACCTAACTGTAAAGATTACGAGCTTTGGTTAGCAGGGCCTAACGATCGCCGTTATACTCCAGTTTTAACAGCGCAAGTTGAGAAACTAGGTATAACTAATCAAGTAAAGTTCCTGGATTATATTCCTTACAGCGAATTGCCAAAAATCATCAATCAAGCGATCGCTCTGGTTTTCCCCAGTCTTTGGGAAGGTTTTGGTTTACCTGTCTTGGAAGCAATGGCTTGCGGTACTCCCGTCATTACCTCCAATCTCTCCTCCTTACCTGAAGTGGCTGGCGATGCGGCGATTCTGATCAATCCTTACAACACTGAAGAAATTACAGAGGCAATGCAAGCGATCGCAACTGATTCTAGGTTGCGATCGCACCTTTCTAGCCAAGGTATCACTCACTCCCAACAATTCAGTTGGGAAAAAACAGGAAAAGCAACCGCCGAAGTGTTATCCCGTTACGTGTAAAATAATACCGTTGAGTCCAGGAAATTCATTTATTAAGACAGCTACAGGTAATGACAAATGACAAATAACAAATGACTAAATCCCTATGAAAGCACTAATTCTATCTGGCGGGAAAGGTACACGTTTACGTCCCCTCACCTATAGCGGAGCAAAACAACTCGTACCAGTTGCGAATAAACCTGTTTTATGGTATGGCATTGATGAAATGGTCGCTGCTGGTATTACTGACATTGGCATCATCATCAGCCCGGAAACAGGGGCAGAAGTCCAAGGGAAAACCGGAAATGGAGAATACTTTGGAGCAAACATCACCTACATCGTACAAGAACAGCCACTCGGACTTGCTCACGCCGTCCAAATTGCCCATCCGTTTTTAGAAAATTCTCCCTTTGTCATGTACTTGGGCGATAACCTCATTCAACTAGGTGAGTTACGTTACTTTCTGCAACAATTTAGCCAACAACAGCCAGATGCTCTGATTCTCTTGCGTTCAGTTGCCAACCCTAGCGCCTTTGGTGTGGCTCAGGTAGATGAAACAGGACGGGTATTACAGTTAATTGAGAAACCGAAAGTTCCTCCTTCAAATCTGGCATTGGTAGGAGTTTATTTCTTTTCTCACCTCATCTTTGATGCGATCGCAAATATCCAACCTTCCACCAGAGGCGAACTAGAAATCACTGATGCTATTCAATACCTAATTAATCAAAACAAGCAAGTTGTAGCTCATAATCTCCAAGGCTGGTGGTTAGACACTGGTAAAAAAGATGACTTATTAGAAGCTAACCGATTAATTCTCGATACATATTTAACAGCATCAGTTCTTGGTGAAGTTGATGCCCAAAGCCAGATTATTGGGCGAGTCCAAATCGGTGCCAAATCTCAAGTGATTAACTGCACAATTCGGGGCCCAGTAGTCATTGGTAGCAATTGTCATTTAGAAAACTGCTTTATTGGCCCTTATAGTAGTATTGCTAATAATGTGACACTGATTGATACTGATTTAGAACACAGTGTGATTTTAGAAAGTGCTAAAATTGCCGGAATTCATCAGCGCATAATTGATAGTGTCATTGGACAAAGGGCACAATTGACTCTTGCACCCCGTCGCCCCAAAGCCTTGCGATTTCTAATTGGCGATGACTGTCAAATTGAACTAACTTAAAAACAGGAAAAGCCACAGTCGAAGTGTTCCCTGCTAGCTGTAAAATACAAGCATTAAATTGCTCTCACAATGAACACTGTGGCAGATTACTCGAAATAATATTAATGAGCATTGTACATACCAAAATTCCCGAAGTTATAGAACTCGAACCCCAAGTATTTGCAGATGATCGTGGGTTCTTTTTTGAAGCCTACAACGACCGAAAATTTGCCCAAGAGACTGGTATTGTTGCCCACTTCGTCCAAGATAACCACTCTGGCTCTAAACAAAACGTTCTGCGGGGATTGCACTACCAAATCCAACAACCCCAAGGTAAACTTGTCCGAGCTATTGTGGGTACTATCTTTGACGTAGCCGTAGATATTAGAAAAAGCTCTCCTACCTTTGGTAAATGGGTAGGTTCTGAACTCAGTGCTCAGAACAAACGCATACTGTGGATACCACCAGGCTTTGCCCACGGCTTTCTCGTGCTTTCAGAAATAGCCGAAGTTCTCTACAAAGCTACAGATTATTACGCACCCCAAGGCGATCGCACAATTCTATGGAACGATCCAGATTTAGCCATAGATTGGCCTCTGAGTGCGTCACCGATTTTATCAGCTAAAGACCAAGCCGGGAAACTTTTGAGAACTGCTGAAGTATTTGATTAACGTAGTAATTGGTCATTGGTCATTGGTCATTGGTCATTGGTTGTCAGATACCCAGCTTATTGCTATACCCTAAGCTTACTTTTATAGTGTGCGGAAAAACTTTGTCTTTCATCGAACTAATTCAAACCAAGTTAAAGAGTGGGCATGGCTTTTCTTGGACAAATGACAAATGACAAATGACAAATGACTAAATCAATTTTGCTGATTGGCAGCAACGGCCAAGTGGGTAAGGAACTACAACAAATACTCCCATCCTATGGCGATATTATCTCAGTAGAACGCCCAACAGTAGAACTTGCTCAACCCGATACCCTCCGCAACATTATTAGATCAAAGCAGCCGCAAATCATAATTAACGCTGCTGCTTACACTGCTGTAGACAAAGCAGAAAGCGAAACTGAACTTGCGATCGCGATTAATGCTACTGCACCCCAAATTCTTGCCCAAGAAAGCCAAAAACTAGGAGCTTTCCTAATTCATATTTCGACCGATTATGTTTTCGATGGTAATGGGTATCGCCCTTACCAGGAAACCGATGCGACTAATCCTTTGAGTGTCTACGGAAAAACCAAACTCGCTGGAGAAGAAGCTATTCGGGAAACTTGCGCCCATCACCTCATCCTCCGCACTGCTTGGGTTTATGGAAACTTTGGCAAAAGTAACTTTGTTAAAACCATGCTGCGGCTAGGTGCAGAACGCCAAGAAATCCGTGTTGTCGCGGATCAAATTGGTAGCCCGACTTGGGCGCAAGATATAGCCGCAGTCATAGCCCAGACGATTCCCCAGCTAACACCAGAAATTAGCGGCACTTATCACTACACTAATAGCGGTGTTGCTAGCTGGTATGACTTTGCAGTTGCCATTTTTGAAGAAGCCCAACAGCTAGGCTTCCCTTTAAAAGTTGAACGGATTGTCCCCATTACAAGTGCCGAATATCCTACACCAGCCCGTCGCCCAGCCTATTCTGTGCTTGCTTGTGGCAAAATTTCAGCAATTCTAGGGACTTATCCCCCCCATTGGCGACAAAGACTCAGACAAATGCTCACAGATTTGAAAATTGGGCATGAAGATTAGGGGAGAGGTGACAGGTGACAGGTAATAATCTGTACCCTGTAACCTTTACCCTATTCCCTTCTTCAGTCCCCAGTCCCTATCCCCTTTTTAAAACTCCCGTTTCATGTTGTATGGGCAAGACATCTAAAATATCAGTTTGGGAACAATATTTTAAATCATCTAGACAGTCAAGACGCAACAATCGTTGACCGTGACTAGCTTGGTGAAGTAATCCCAATAAATTATCTTGCCACTGAGAATAAAGAGCGATCGCACTAACAACTTCATCATTACCAGCTAGTTCTTCTGATGACAACTGGGTTTGTTGCAAAATACTATGAGCGATCGCACCTGCACAAACTGTATCCTCTAAAGAAAAACTACCTTCCCAACCGGAACCGACAATCCACACTGTCTCTGGTTGTTTTTCTAGAAGAAATTGCACCACCGCCGCCCGGTTAATCAAGGCTGCTGCTAATAGATTTGGGGAGTCTTGTACCCTTTGTAAGGCACGAGTACCATTGGTGGTACTGATAAATAAGCGACGCCCCTGCACTAATTCTGGTGTGCAGTCGAGGGGAGAGTTTCCCAACTCAAAGCCAGGTACTTTTGCACCGCCGCGTTCTCCGGCCCGCAGACGTTTTTCAGAGGGCCATTTTTCGCTAACTTCAATTAACTGGTCTAAATCGCTGAATACTTGTACAGCTTCGCCTCCAGCCGCCAAAACTGTTGCAATTGTGCTAGTGGCTCGCAAGACATCGACTGCGATCGCACATTCTGGCGCTTTATCCGTTGGAGTCAATTCAGGAGTGTGATATACGAATAGCTTCACGCGCTGGATACACCTGCTTTAATACAACTGCCGCAAATAACATTCTACCTAGTTGGTGTCACTAACTATAATCACAATTGCTCTTGGAGCATTTTTTACCATCAAAATACAAAATGTATCTCATTCAATACATAGATGGGAGTCGCTATAAACGCAATTAATCGCGTCTCTACTGGGGAGTCGGGAAGAAACCTGCTAGGGATTTAACTAAATCTTAAGAGTCTCTAATCCCTAATAAATACTCCAAAAGCCCATTTTTATGCTTTTAGACTTTCAGACTTGCTGCACTATCTTGTAACCTAAAACAAGAACAGACTTTCTAAATGGGGAAAATTTACAGCTTCAAATTTACAGCCCAAAGAGACGGATATCCACTCATTCCCCATTCTCCAGTACAGACGCGATTAATTGCGTCTCTCCCATTCCCCACCCCCCATTGAAATTGCTATGGCACCTTTACCCGACTACCGCCCTAAACAACTGTCTTTAGGCCCATTAGAAGCGGAAATTTTAAATATTATCTGGGAACTTGGTTCAGCCACAGTAAAGGATGTACACGATCGCATCCTCGCCGATCCCAACCGCGAATTAGCGTATACTTCTGTCACCACCGTTTTACGTCGCCTCACTGATAAAGGTTGGCTGGCCTGCGACAAGAAAGAGCGGGCATTCTATTGGCGGCCAATGCTGAGTAAGCAGCAATCAGATGTCATCAAAGCTCATGAGCAGTTACAGCGATTTCTGGCGGTGGGAAATCCTGATGTTATTGCTGCTTTTGCAGATAGCTTAGATGAAGCAGCTAGTGAGCAAATAGCAGCGATCGCCAAACGCATTCAATCTGCACGCCAAGCGAGGGAGGAACAATGATGCATCTGATGATGATTTTGATTGCTTTGGCAGTTGCCTGGTTGTTAAGATCCGCTTGGAATCAACCCCAAGGCAATTGGAATCTGCGATGGCAGCGATCGCTATTTTTGTTTCTCTTCCCGCCCTTGCTAATTTTCATGACTGCGATCGCTGTGGTATTCATGGGGCCTCAAGGACAGATGGGCGGAATGTATACAGGCTCAATTAGTTATTTACTAGCATTAATTTATTTGGCATTTTTTGCCATTTCATGCATTAAACTTGCCTTCCAGGGTTGGCAGTCTGTAGAATCTGCCCGTAACTGCCCTTTAGTGAATGTTGGCGATAGACGAGCTAGACTGCTGCAAACAGGCGCGTTGTTTGCAGGTCAAATCGGCTTTTGGCAACCAGAACTAGTAGTTAGCCAAGGATTAGTGCGAACTCTTTCACCGGCTCATTTAGAAAGCGTCTTAGCCCATGAGCAAGGGCATCACTATTATAGGGATACGTTCTGGTTTTTCTGGCTGGGTTGGGTGCGTTCTTGCACTGTATGGTTGCCGAATACAGAGCCTTTGTGGGAAGAACTGTTAGCTTTGCGCGAACTTCGTGCCGACAGTTATGCAGCATTGCAAGTAGACCCTTTGGTGCTAGCGGAATCACTTTTATTAGTAGTTAGTAGCAGCCCAGTCTTATCAGAAATTTGCTGTGCTGCATTAGGTTCATCCGGTGCAGATCGCTTAGAACAAAGAGTAGAAGCCCTATTAGCACCACCAGAATCAACTTCAGAAACCCAATTGCAATCCTGGCATAGCTTTCTGTTGGCGTTCCTACCTTTACTGACTGTGATATTTCATAGTTAATTTGAATTTAGTAAGCTATTACAGCACGAAATCCTTTCGATTAAGGTTTTTTGATGAAAATTCTAGATTGCTAAAGATACGATAAATCGCCGTCAAGACGAAAAACCGATTTGTAGAGACGGCGATTCATCGCGTCTTGTCTTAAACGTGGTATCTGAGAAAAATATTTATTTGGCAAATGGCCCAATGTTGACTGCTAAGAGTGTAGAACAAACTTTTCTAGCTTGGGCATGGGCATGGGCATGGGGATGATATAAATTCCCTATGTCCTATGCCTGGATTTTCAATTACTTAAACGCTTGCCAATACTGGCTGATTCACGGTTGTACTGGCTGAGTCTAATTCAGACTCCGTGCAGTAAATTTCGCAGGAGTTATTGGGACTTTCAATCAGTTTTACTTTGTAAAGTTTAGCTCCCAATTCCTGAATGGGCGATCGCAGTAAATTACTAATGTAGAGTGCGATATTCTCAGCAGTGGGGACAACTTCGGCAAAGTAGGGAATATCTTTGTTTAAAAATGTGTGGTCGAATGACTCTAACACATAATCTTCTACCACTTGATTCAGGGCACCTAAATCAATAATCATGCCAGTACGCGGGTCAATTTTTCCTTTGACAGTGACTTCTAGATGGTAGTTGTGTCCGTGACCGTTGGGACGAGCGCACTTACCATAAATCTCAGTGTTTTCTTCGTTACTGAGTTTAGGATGAGCTAGCCGATGGGCGGCGCTAAAGTGAGTACTGATGGTGAGGTAGGCTTCCATTGCGTTTCCCATATAATCTGCCCAAAGTTCAGGATGTTCAAATAACTGCACACGGACTAGAGGCAAATGGGGTGCTAGCCGCTGCCAGATAATCCGTGCAATATTCTCAGTGGTAGGCAGAGTTTGTTGAAATTCTGCCCACACATCGTTGAGATAAGAGAAGTCCAATTGACTGGTAACTTCCCGTTTAATTACCTGTTTCACATCAGACAAGTTCAACACCATGCCATATTCATCTAATTCCCCAGCTAGGGAGATAAATAAGACATAGTTATGTCCGTGTCCTGGAAATCTAGTACCAGCACCAAATTTCCCAATATTCTCGGCTTCACTCAGTTCTGGCAACCAATAACGATGACTTGCTGAAAACTGGGCGCGGCGATTAACAATGCATTGCATGAGTACACTATGAGCAGAATTTAAAATTTCTTAATCTTTTTCCTTTTCCAGCATAAACTAATTTCTTAGTCATTAGTCCTTTGACATCTATAGGACTCATATTTGATTTCTGAAAAAACTCAGTACAACTAAGAAGCCTTCTTGACTGTTGCCTGTAGCAAGATTGCCTATTGCCTGCCTACGCAAATTAGTTCAGAAATCAAAGCGGATTCCTATATCAGGATTAACCCATGCCCAATGCCCAATGCCCAATGGCCCAATATATTTAGAATCTCTTCTCTATCTG
>NZ_JAWJTF010000170.1:0-10462 GCF_048836525.1 Nostoc sp. CALU 546 | reverse complement strand
AATTGCGAAAATTTTCGCGCTCTTTAGTCCTCTTCAGAGGACTTTAACTATGAGACAGGGATTTACAATCCCTGGCGGACGTGAGGTTTCGCGTTAAGTTGACACCAATGAGCAATGCTGTGCCCCTACGACAGATGTGGTTCAAACACATGAGAACTGCTGTATAGCCGTAGCCACATAGGTTAGGACATTTTGAAAACCCCAAGGCTAGGAATAGTAATACTTTTACCTCCTGCCTCCTGCTATAAACCTTTAATTTGACGATAAAAATTGCGATCTGTCTATATGTTCTTTGAGACAAACGGTAGTATCATTGCATCCAGATGATACCGTAATTTTGTCTAGATATAGAATTCTATCGTCCTGTCAACGGTAGATTATTTCTGAAAGGAGTTTGCTGCAATGTCCACAAAACCAACTACTCGATTAATTTTGGAGACTTTACTCCCCCATCTCAAAGTAGCAGCAGCCTATGCCAATGTTCTTCAACCAAAAATTGCTGCACTTCCTGCCAAAGAACAAGGAAACAACTTTTTTAGTGCTGCACTTACTGATGCAGATGTGGCTATTCAAAATTTAGTAGAAGTAGTATTACTGGGCACTTTCCCAGATATTCGCTTTTATGGTGAAGAATATGAAAGTTCTAATAATACCAAATATTTTCGTGCTACCGACCTCGGTTCAGAAGGTGATTACTTAGTAACACTTGACCCGATTGATGGCACGAAGTTTTATATGGATGGACATTCTAATTACCAAATTATTCTCAGTATTCTAAATTCGGATGACTTTGAAGCAGTAATTGCCATTTCCCCTGCTCAAAACATTTATTTTTATGCCATTCGAGGCGAAGGTGCTTTTAAAGGGACGCTGGAGATGAACTTAGAAGCCTGTGCCCCATTACAGATAATATCCGCCAAACCTTCTATTTTGTTGGGATGGGGAATGAATGCGATCGCACCTTTACTAAAAGATCGATATCAAGTACTCGATATAGCAACTGATTACTCTAGTGATATTCAGATTCCCAATCTCAATGGTATTTTCAGTGGTGACTTGAGTGGAGCAGTAATCAAATCAGGCAAATTTATTGATGGTGCTGCACTCGCTTTTATTGCAAGAGAGGCTGGCTGGATTGTAACTACTCTAGACGGTTCGACTTTACCGCCACTGCATACTTGTCAAAACTATAGCTTACCTGGATTGATAGTAGCTGCTTCAAAATCTGTTCATCAAGACTTGCTGTTAGCAATGCAAAGCCTAGCTGCCTGCTAGTGAGTGCTGAGTAATGAGTAATGAGTAATGAGTAATGAGTTTTATCTCGTTCATATGTTGAGTCTCTGACTCAATGAATGCATTCCCAGTCGGAGACTGGGAACGAGGAAATGCTTATCAAGCTAGGTTTTTAGGACTTGTGTGTACACCGTAGCCACTTTAAGGTGGGAAACTCACTACTTGGAACTGAACTGGATACCGTCTTCCACGATCTATATTTTTTCGACACAATGAAAATCTGTATTGTTGGTGCGGGTGCGATTGGTGGATATTTAGGGGCAAAACTGGCACTGGCAGGTGAAGCAGTGACCGTGATTGCACGTGGTTCTCATTTGGAAGCAATTCAAAAAAAAGGACTAAAGTTGCTCATGGCAGATGGTTCTAGCCAAATTGCTACTCCATCTTTGGCCACTAGTGATATCCAGTCAGCGGGGCCACAAGATGTAGTAATTTTAACTGTCAAGGCTCACAGTGTACCTGCGATCGCACCTTTTCTCCCTGCACTCTATGATGCTAACACGATGGTGGTAACAGCCCAAAATGGCGTTCCTTGGTGGTACTTTCGTCAACATGGCGGTGAGTATGAAGGTACGCGGATTCAATCTGTTGACCCAGATGGGATTATTGAAGCTAGTATCGGTGCTGAACGCGCTATTGGTTGTGTGGTTTACCCGGCAACTGAGATAGTTGAACCAGGTGTAATTAAACATATTGAAGGCGATCGCTTTACTCTCGGTGAAATCGACGGCACTAAAACCGAACGCATTCAATTATTGGCACAAACTTTAAAACAGGCAGGATTCAAAGCACCAATCCGTAATCAAATTCGCACGGAAATTTGGATCAAATTGTGGGGTAATGTGGCATTTAATCCCATCAGTGCCCTGACTGGTGCGACTTTAGAGGATATTTGTCGCTATCCCCTCACTCGTGAACTAGCGCGACAGATGATGATTGAAACTCAAGCGATCGCAGAAAACTTGGGTATAAAGTTTGGCATCACTTTGGAACAGCGAATTAATGGGGCAGAAAATGTTGGTGCCCACAAAACCTCAATGCTACAAGATATTGAAGCCGGACGCTCCACGGAGATAGATGCTATTGTTGGCGCGGTGGCAGAATTGGGAAAACTCACTCAAATCCCCACACCTTATATTGATGCTATTTATGCCAGCGTCAAGCTGCTGGAGGCGACTAAATTAAAATACTGAAATTGACTAACCTTAGTGCAGGGTTAGCGAATGTGCGTAGCCTGATTACGAATTAGATTGCGGTGATTTGGCGATCGCAGCCCAAACTCTATGATGAACTTCAAGAATTTGTGTAGGATATTTTGCTTCGAGTAATTTTGCCAATTCCTGGTCAAATACTTCTACCTTTTCTGTTGTCAAACTAGCTCCCACGCCAGCGCTAGCACGAATTCGTCCCCGCCAAGCCTCGTGTGTATAAGGTACAAATACATCGTAAGAAAATGTGCGGATTTCTCTAAATCCTCCTTCGCCAATATCTTGTAACCACAAAGGATACAAGCCATTACCACCGCCCAGATTCCATGCTGGATTGTGAGCTTTGATCAGTTGTTCTGTTGCTTCAACTACATTACCTTTTAAGGGTATCCAATCAAAATGAGCGATCGCGATCGAGCCATTTCCTTTCAAGATGCGAGTAATTTCCTGGACGACACGCGGACGATCAAACCAATGCCAACACTGTCCGGCTGTGACAACATCTGCACTTGCATCTGGTAACTCGGTATTCTCGGCAGTTGCAAGTCGATAATCTACTTTGAGTTGAGCAGATTCGCTTAACTGTCTGGCTTGTTCTAAAAGTGACACTGATGGATCGATGCCAATTACATAAGCACCTCTATCAGCAAAGCCCCGCGCTAGTGTTCCTGTTCCTGTGCCGAGGTCAACAATATTCTGCCCTGGTAAACCTATACCATATTCAGACAGTTTGTTGAATAATGAACTGGGGAAGCCAGCCCGGTGTTTTGCATAATCAGTAGCAGTTGCACCAAAATCAATTTTCATACCTTCAAAACTATTTTTGTAACAATTGTCTAGGCTAGAAGTTCTCTACCCACGGAGGTAGTTCTACTTCAGAAATTCAATTTTCCATCACTGAAGATAACTGTGAATTGCCCTTAGTGGGAGTTTGACCAATTTGCAGTACACAAACTGCGGCAATCAGACAGAGAACGCCTGATAAAATAAATGCTTGTAAATAACTACCTGTCCAAGTTCTCAAGACTCCGGCTCCAAACGCTGCTGTGGCTGCACCAAGCTGGTGTCCGGCGACAATCCAACCGAACATCACGCCGACATTTTCTTTACCGAAGACGTTGGCAACCAGACGGACTGTTGGTGGTACGGTGGCAATCCAATCAAGTCCGTAGAAGACGGCGAAAATGGAAAGTCCATAGAAGGAAAAGTTGAAACTGAAGGGCAAGAAAATTAAAGATAAACCCCGCAGTCCGTAGTACCAACACAATAAGTAACGATTGTTCCAGCGGTCAGATAGCCAACCGGACATAGTAGTTCCGAAAAAATCGAATAGTCCCATGATTGCCAAAAGTCCAGCAGCCTTGACTTCCGGGATACCATGGTCAATACAAGCAGGAATTAGATGAGTTCCAATTAACCCATTTGTGCTTGCACCACAGATAAAAAAGCTACCAGATAACAGCCAGAAGTCTCGATTACGCATTCCCAACCAGAGGGCGTTAAGAGTGGAAGCGATGGAATTGACTTTGGGCGGTAACACTTCCACAGTTTCGCGGTTGTCGCCAAAGGGTCGCAAACCGACATCCGCCGGACGATCGCGCATAAAGACTGCGATCGCTGGAATAATTAAAAGTGCTGCACCAGTCAAACCTAGAGCCGCAGTTCGCCAGCCAAAGCGATCGGCGACTGAAGCCAGCATAGGTAAAAAAACTAGTTGCCCCGTAGCTGTACTGGCGGTTAAGATGCCCAGAACTAGACCCCGCTTTTCCAAAAACCAGCGATTGACGACAATAGCACCCAAAACCAGGGCGATAACTCCGCTACCAGAACCGACTACTACACCCCACAGCAAGACTAGCTGCCAAGATGCTGACATCAAAGTTGTTAAACCGACACCAAGGGCAATGACAGCAAGGGAAAACGCCATCATCCGCCGAATGCCGATCCGCTCCATAACTGTGGCAGCAAAAGGGCCAATTAATCCGTAGAGTACTAAGTTAATAGAGATTGCCAAAGATATAGTCGCTCTACTCCAGCCAAACTCCTGTTCGAGAGGCACTATAAAAACTCCAGGAGCAGAGCGAATTCCGGCTGCTACCAGCAAGGCTAAAAATGTTAAACCTGCAACGATCCAGCCATAGTGAAAAGAACGACGCGCTAGGAAGGAGGCTAGGGACATGAGTGGGGACTGGGGATTGGGGATTGGGGACTGGGGACTGGGGATTGGGGATTGGGGATTGGGGAGTAGTAGTCTGTCAATCAATAATTGATAGTTGACATCCTCCCCACCCTACTTCGTAGAGGGTGGGGATTCCAAAGATCGCTCTTTAGGTTTCCTCTTTCCACGAGTTGATTTGCTTGAAGGAGTTTCCTCACCCAAGTATTGATCAGTCTCTCCGGAGGCGTTAGTTCCGACGTGACCCGCCGTACTTAATCCATGAGCTAATATGTTCCGTGCCGCATTCCAATCCCGGTCTTGGGTGTGTCCACAATGAGGACAAACATGAGTTCTGGTACTAAGAGTCTTTTTGACAACTTCACCACAATTCGAGCAGTTTTGACTGGTGTAGTGGGGCGGGACGGCAACAGTTACCACACCAAACACCTTACCGAAAAACTTAACCCACTCACGAAACAGTGACCAAGAAACGTCACTAATCGATTTAGCTAAACGGTGATTCTTGACCATATTCCGCACCTGCAAATCTTCATACGCCACGAGGTCGTTAGACCTCACCACGCACCTTGCTGTCTTAACAGCAAAGTCTTGACGCTGGCGACTTACTTTGAGGTGAAGACGAGCAAGTTTATTTCTAAACTTAATTCTGTTTTGAGAACCTTTTTTAGTCTTAGACATCCGGCGTTGCAACCGCTTCAAAGACTTCTCGCTCTTGCGAAGATGTCTAGGATTAGCGACTGTATCCCCGTTACTATCGGTGTAGAAGTGGTTCAAACCAACATCAATACCAATAGTTTTACCCGTTGGCTCTCGCCTTTCTATTCGCTCTTGGTCAATGCAAAATTGGCAATAATAGCCATCTGCACGACGTACAACCCGCACTCTTTTAAACTGTTTAAGTTGGTAGAAATGCAGGTCACGGGTTCCCCAGAGTTTGAAAGTTCCCGCTTTAAATCCATCGCTAAAAGTGATGTGTCTGTGGTCATCAGAAAGTCGCCACCCACAGGTTTTGTACTCAACAGAACCGTGGGTTTGTTCCTTCTTGAACTTTGGAAATCCCTTTTTTCCAGGTTTACCTTTTTTGCAGTTATCAAAAAACCGAGCAATCGCAGACCACGCTCTTTCAGCACTGGACTGTCTTGCCATTGAGTTCAGCTTCGATACCCAAGGAAACTCAATACTGGCTGCAAGTACAGCGCAAAATTTATTTAGGTCATAGCGTCCAATGCCCTTATTGTCCATCCAGTATCTAAGGCAACTATTACGCACAAAACGAGCAGTTCTGATTGCTTCATCAAGCGCTCGATACTGCGAGTCTTGTCCATCAAGTTTTGCCTCGAATACGAGCATTTATGTCTAACTTTGGCACATAAAAAATATATCATGATTGTTAAAAACTTAGCTACTATGCAGATTCTATTTCGCTAACGCTCAATATCAATCCGCATAGTGCTGAGTTTTTAACCGCTTTACATCCCCCGCCTACGAGACGTTGAGGCGGGGGTCTTACAGCGATTCGATAAATTCCTTGTAGAGACGGCGATTTATCGCGTCTCTCTAACTCTCTAACTATTGCCCAATGCCCCATTCCCAATTTAGGATCGTGGATTTAATAACCTGTGTAGGTTGGGTTGAGTCTGCGAAACCCAACATCTCTGAGGCGTTGGGTTTCGTGCCTCAACTCAACCTACAAAAGTCGATGTTATTTAATTCTCATTCCTTAGGAAAATTTACCCTGCATAAGGATTACCGATTCTATCCACAGAGACATTAGAGGAGAATGGCAGACGACCGGGATTTAAGCG
Source organism: Nostoc sp. CALU 546 (assembly GCF_048836525.1). NCBI lineage: Bacteria > Bacillati > Cyanobacteriota > Cyanophyceae > Nostocales > Nostocaceae > Nostoc > Nostoc sp. CALU 546. The sequence continues at coordinate 3,977 of NZ_JAWJTF010000170.1, read as the reverse complement.
TGGTTCGGCTGCATAACCAACAGGAACAACAACAGCGATCGCTAAATCTGGATTATCCCCAGCCCCAATTACTTGCTTTACCTGATCCTCAATCCAACCGTTCATAAAACAAGTGGATAATCCCAAACTTTCTGCCGCTAAAACCAAATGGGTAGCGGCAATGATGGCATCTTTGATGGCATATTCACGTCGCTTGTCGCCTAGCCCAGCTTGAAATTGCGGGATGGAGGTTTTAAAGTAGTTTACCGTCTTTTCATTCCATGCTCCAGTCTGGAGTCCCTGCTCCAGAATCGGGGTCAAGTCTTGTTCGCCTGCGTTAGGATCGGCCGCAAACACAAAGGTTACAGGTGCTTGAACAATTTGCTGTTGATTCCACGATGCTGCTGCTAGTGCTGCCTTTTGCGCCTCATCTTGCACGAGAATAATTTGCCAGTCTTGGATATTAAAGCTGCTGGGCGCTGCCACGGTCAACTCTACCAGTTGCTTGAGTAGTTCTGGGGCGATAGGGTCTGTTTTAAAAGTTTTGATGGAACGACGTTTAGCGATCGCACTCGGTACATCTAAAGGTTGGGTTTGGGTGATAGGACTCATGAGATTCTCCTGATAGTTGAGTTATGACCAAATAATTCGTAATTCATAATTAGGATACAAGCCAATATATTTATTCATGAAACAAAAATAAAAATTATTTCTTGTTTCCGAACAAACAACTTGGCTACACCCACATAAGGCACAGCCATAAAGTCATAATTACGAATTACGAATTACGTTAGCGCAGCGTTAGCGACGTAGGAGCGTCATTACGCCTTAGCTACCGCCTCATTAGCAGCCGACCAAAATGGGTAATCTGTATATCCTTCTTCACCGCCACCATAAAAGGTTGCTTGATTTGGCTCATTGAGTGGTGCATTCAAAGCCAAGCGTCGGGGTAAATCGGGATTTGATATAAATAATGTGCCAAAGGCAACTAAATCTGCTGCTTTGTTTGCCAGTACCGCATCGCCTTTTTCACGGGTATAACCACCATTGACGATGAGTGTACCTGTAAAGCGATCGCGTATGTGACTAGTAGGTACAATTATCCCGCCATGTCTAATGTCTGCTTCTGTGGCTTCATAAAGATGCAGATATGCCAAATTAAACTGGTTCAATGCTTGAGCCGCATAACCGAATGTCTCCAGGGGATTGGAATCACCCATATCGTTAAAAGTTCCACTGGGAGAAAAACGTACTCCTACCCGATTAGAATCCCAGACACTAGTTACTGCCTCCGTCACCTCCAACAAGAATCGAGTCCGATTCTCAATGGAACCCCCATATTTATCTGTACGTTGATTGGTGCGATCGCGGAGAAACTGATCTATTAAATAACCATTAGCTGAGTGAATTTCCACTCCATCAAACCCAGCCGCTAGAGCATTTGCCGCTCCCTGACGGTACTGTTCTACTATCTGGGGTATTTCTGAAGTTTCTAAAGCACGGGGAGTTACAAAGGGTTTTGGCCCTTCATAGGTTGCAGCTTCACCTTTAGGAGCGATCGCAGAAGGTGCCACAGGTAAAGCTCCATTCGGTTGTAAGTCTGGGTGAGAAATTCTGCCTACATGCCATAGTTGCAGAAAAATTCTTCCTCCCTCCTGATGTACAGCATCAGTTACTAACTTCCATCCTTCCACCTGTTCTGATGAATGAATTCCTGGTGTAGCGGGATAGCCTTGTCCTTCAGGAGTTACCTGGGTTGCTTCCGCAATAATCAGTCCAGCGGAAGCACGTTGAGCGTAGTAAGTAGCATTCAGTTCGTATGGGACGTTTCCCTGACTTGCCCTGTTTCGGGTTAAGGGTGCCATCACTATCCGGTTAGGTAGTTCTAGATTCCCTAATTGGTAAGAAGAAAATAAGTTGATATCAGTTGTCATTGGTTATATCTCCTTGGTTATTTGTCATTTGTCATTTGTCATTGGGCATAGTTATTCCCCCAGTCCCCAGTCCCTAGTCCCCAGTCCCTAGTCCCCAGTCCCTAGTCCCCAGTCCCCAGTCCCCAGTCCCCAGTCCCCAGTAACTAAACAATCGACCGAATCACGCCACCATCTACCCGCAAAGCTGCACCATTCGTTGCTGATGCTAGGGGACTAGAAAGATAAACTACGATCGCTGCTACTTCTTCATTAGTTGCAAAGCGTTTGATTAAGGAACTTGGACGCACATTTTGGAAAAACTCAGCCTCAACTTCCGTTGGACTGATACCACGTTCCTGCGCCAATTTGGTGATAAATTCTTCAACGCCCTCTGAGCGGGTTGGCCCCGGTAGGACTGAGTTTACCGTGACTCCAGTCCCGATAGTCATTTCTGCTAGACCTCGCGCAATGGCTAGTTGCGCTGTCTTAGTTGTGCCATAGTGAATCATTTCTACTGGGATCTGAATAGCAGATTCACTGGAGATAAAAATTATCCGCCCCCAGTTTTGCTCTAGCTGCTTTCGCAGATATTGCCGACTCAAACGGACTCCACTGAGGACGTTAACCTCAAAGATATTTAACCAGTCTTCATCAGTAATATCAAAGAAGGTTTTTGGCTCATAAATACCAACATTGTTTATGAGGATATCAACGTGAGGAACCTCTTGAAAGAGTTTCTCTACCCCTGATGCGGTGGCTGCGTCAGCAACAACACCAGAAACTTTCGCGTCTGGTATACCTTGCTGAATTTTAGCGATCGCTTGGGTTACTCTTTCTTCAGACCGACCGTTGATAATTACTGATGCACCTTCTTGAGCTAGCCCAAGAGCGATCGCAAAACCAATACCTGCGGTTGAGCCACTCACCAGTGCGGATTTACCCTGTAATTTCAAATCCATTTCGCTCTTTCCCCGTTAGTTGAAACAGAATGAGCAGGGGACTGGGGAGCCGAGGGGCAGAGGGGCAGAGGGGCAGAGGAGCAAATGTCCGATACCCAATGCCCAATGCCCAATTCCCTATGCCCTATGCCCTTAACTTAAATTAAAGATGCTGTGCTAAGGTCTTATTCAAGGTGGTTTTTGGGACTGCCCCTACGACAGTATCGACCTGGCGACCTCCTTTAAAAACCATCAGTGTCGGAATGCTGCGAATTCCATAATGGCTGGCAACAGTAGGATTTTGATCTGTGTTCAGCTTCACAAATTTTACCTGTCCTTCGTATTCAGCAGCAACTTCATCGACGACTGGGCCGACCATCCGGCAAGGGCCGCACCACGGTGCCCAAAAGTCCACTAAGACCGGAATTTCACTTTCCAAAACTTCTTGCTTGAATGTGGCTTCTGTGACGTTTGTAATGGATGACATAAATTGCCTTCCTAGTTAATTCTATAATTCGATAATATCGAATTATAAAAATATATGCCACCTGATGAGATAATGCAACTATGAGATTCCTTTATCATCCAGATAGAAAAAATATTTCTTTACCGGGCGTGTTATATGCATTGGGCGATCCGGTGCGGCTAGAGATTGTGCGGCTGTTGGCGACTGAGGGGGAACAATGCTGTGCGAGGTTTGATTTTGCGATCGCTAAGTCTACCATGTCCAATCACTTCAAGATTTTGCGGGAGTCGGGGATGGTCTTTACACGGAAAGAAGGGACACAGCACATTAACATCCTGCGGCGTGAAGATTTAGAGATGCTGTTTCCAGGGTTGCTGGATGCGGTATTGAAAGCCGCTCAACCATTGCCTGTTGTCCCTGCGAGTGCGAAACAAACAGCTTCAAGGATTTAGGGCATTGGGCATGGGGCATTGGGCATGGGGCATGGGGCATTGGGCATTGGGCAGAATAGTTCCGAGTTCCGTTAGCGGGGCGTTTAGTCAGTTCTGAATAAAAATGTAAGATTCCCCACTCAGCACCGAAGCGCTGTTTCAATCCCTAATAGGGATTTTGTTGAATTGCAATTCTTGCAACTTCACAAGTTGTTGATTAACAGTTGATGTTTCAATCCCTAATAACTCA